>JBCBZU010000357.1:0-2977 GCA_039815165.1 Pseudomonadota bacterium | reverse complement strand
GTAAGGAACAGAGATATCACTGTCGTCAATTCTGTAGAGAAGTGTCATTTTGAATAACACCCCGAATCAAAACTTCAGACGCTAATTTGGGTAAGCTCCTTGCCAGAATCATAAAAGATAGCCAGCTGATCTCTTGAAAAGGTGGGGCTGCACAAGGGCTGTTCTGCTTCTAGCACTTTTTCAATCGAGCCCAATGAGACACTCCATGAAAAAGGGCCACTCATAATTTCCAAGTTATCATCCTTAACCACGTAATAAGTTGACAACAAAAGCCATAAAGGCGCAACGCTACCGAAGACAAACAGCAATAGAGATGAGGCGATATTTATGACACTAAAAGAGCGCGCTATACCGACTGCAACACTGAGGTTTAAGAAGGCAATTATGCTTACAAAAACAAATAGAGGGATATCAATTTTTGAACTAAAGATTTCCACTATAAGAATGCTCGTGATTATGTACAGATTTTTTATGCTGCTTGTAATTGATCGAGCTGGCTAATCAGCAGATTAATCCAACCACTAATACGCTCATCGGTTAATTCCAACTGCTGGTCTTCATCAATGGCTAAACCGCAGAACATACTTTTATCCTTATTGGCGGCCAGTGATTCCTCAAAGTCATATCCCTCTGTAGGCCATTCACCAATAACGGTTGCGCCTACTTTAACCACGCGCTCATGTAGCCAACCCACCGCATCGATAAAATAGTCGCCATAACCCCGTTGGTCACCAAGTCCATAGAGTGCGACAATTTTTCCCGTTAGCTTGGTTTGCGCTATTTGATCCTCAAAGTCTTCCCAGTCTTCCTGGATTCCGCCAAAATCCCAGGTCGGTATTCCCATGATAATCATGTCGAAGGATTCAATTATCTCAGGGCTTGCATCGACTACGTTGATCATTTCTACAGGACAAGCGTGTTCAGCCAGTACGCTTGCTATTTTGTCACCTATTTCTTCGGTATTGCCGGTATCGGTTCCGAAAATCAAGCCTACATTTAGGTCGCTAAGATTCATATCACACCATAAGTGTCAGTTTTGTGGAAGGAAAACAAGTTTGCCATGGTTAAGGGTTGTTAATTGGCAAACAAAAACTATCGGGTTAAAAAGGGCCTGGCCGGTCAGCAATAAAATGACGGGCTTGGCTAAAAAGGCCTTTGGAAATACACCTTCTTCAATGGATAAAAGAGCGATAAATTGTGCATTTCACCAGTAATGTTTAAGCATGCAATCTGCTTACGGTAATGGGCTGAACTGACTCAAACATGCAGATTGCCGCACCATTACACGCCTTAAACTTGAACCAGCACGTGTATCATACGGATAATCCTGGATCTGTCAATGATATTGATAATTATTATCATTTATGTTTGAATTGAGACCGTTTTTAAAGACATGCCTGCGCTGTTCAAATAATAACCTATCACCACCTAATTGAGAGTATTCAATGAAACTGAATAAAATATTGAGAAGCCTTGTAGCAATTGCCGTATTTGCCTCTGCCAAGCCTGTAATGGCGCTATCAGAAGGCGATGTTGTTAAACACTATGCCACCATTGCCCATGCGGTCTTTGAGGATGCACTAATCAGCGCACAAGATCTTGAAAAAGACCTTGCTGCCTTGATCAAAAACCCCAGTGAGCAAACCTTGACGACAGCCAAACAATCGTGGAAAGCGGCACGGGTTCCCTATCAGCAGTCTGAGGTTTTTCGCTTTGGCAATGCCAATGTTGATGATTGGGAAGGGCAGCTAAATGCCTGGCCTTTGGATGAGGGCCTAATTGACTATGTGGCTTCAAACTATGAGCACGAATTGGGCAATGTTGGCGCGACCGCTAATATTGTTGCTTCCACCTCACTAAAGATAGGCGGCGAAACCCTGGATCTTGGTACTGTAACGCCTGATCTACTCGCAAGTTTAAATGAGCTGGGCGGTTCCGAAGCCAATGTGGCAACTGGCTATCATGCGATTGAATTTTTATTGTGGGGGCAAGATCTAAACGGTACGGATAATGGTGCAGGTGAGCGCCCTTACACTGACTTTGCTCAAGGTAAAGCGTGTACCAATGGTCATTGTGACCGTCGTGCCCAGTACCTACAGGCCGCGGTCGATCTTCTTATCACTGATTTAGAGGATATGGTAGGGCAGTGGGCGTCTGGGCAGAAGAATTACCGGGCTGAATTTGTCAGTTTACCCGCAAATGAAGCGTTGACACGTATTCTCTATGGCATGGGCAGTCTTTCTTTAGGTGAACTGGCTGGTGAGCGCATGAAAGTCGCCTTAGAGGCAAACTCTCCGGAAGATGAGCACGATTGCTTTAGCGACAATACCCACTACTCACATTTTTATAATGCCAAGGGCGTTAGAAATATTTACCTGGGCGAATACAAGCGCGTTAACGGTAAAATGGTAAGAGGTCCTGGGATTTCTGCACTGGTTGCCGCTAAAGATAATTCTCTTGACAAAAAAATGAAAGCAGCCTTAGACGCGACAGAAACCAAATTACAGTTTATGGTTGATACCGCAGAGGCTAAAGACCCTATGAAGTTTGACCAGATGATTTCACCCGGAAATAAAAAGGGAGAAAAAATTGTTCGCGATGCCATTGCAGCTCTGGTGGCACAAACGGGTTTGATTGAACAAGCAGCCGCCAGTGTGGGTATTGCTAATCTCAATCCAGATACGGCTGATCACGCGTTTAATTAGTGACTAAGTAATACTGCTTATTCACTTGATTTTTACTTAGCCAGCTCTTTACCATACCACTCGTGTTTATCGGGTGGTAGTGACAAAAGCAAGCCAATGTTTTATCAATTTCTCTATTTAATTATCCATTTACTCTGTTTTTTAAAAGGCAACAAATTGCTTTTTTTGCACAAGCGATCGATGAGGGGCGGTGCGCTCAACAAGTCGCAGTTCCAGTCCTTGACAGCTGCTTTCAACGCGAGGAACTTTTTGTATTCTTCGTACACTCGCTG
>JBCBZU010000312.1:0-3413 GCA_039815165.1 Pseudomonadota bacterium | reverse complement strand
TATTAAGGTCAACGCTAACACCACTCAAGCCCAGGGGGCCCCATGAAGCATTTGTTAATTGTTTTGATGTTAATCAGTTCAGCCACTGCTTACTCAGCAGACTACCTCTTCGATAAGGTCCATACCCAGATCTTTTTCAACGTCTCCCATTTAGGTTTTAGCCGCTCCACTGGGGCCTTTACTGACTTTACCGGCAATTTTAGTTTTAATGAAAATGACTTTAGTCAATCCAAGGTCGAGGTCACTATCCAAACGGACAGCATTGACTTGAATGATAAAGCCTGGAACAAGCATATGCAGGGCACCAAGTGGTTTGATGTCAAACAGTACCCCAAGATGACTTTTAAGAGTCGCTCGGTAAAAAAGACAGGCGATAAAACCATGGATGTTATTGGTGATCTCACCATCAAAGGCGTAACCAAGCCTGTCACCCTGGCGGTCACTTTTAATAAAGCCGGCGAAGCCTTCGGCCAGCAAAAGGCGGGCTTTAGTGCCACTGCCACTATTGACCGCACTGAATTTGGTATGGATAAATCAGTGCCGGCCGTGGGTACGGACATTTTAATCAGTATTGAAGTGGAGGGCGTTAAAGTCTAGCCAAGGCTTGCCTGTAAGCGTTGTGCTGAACAGGCAAGCTGGCGCGGCAGTTGACAATAAACGCTTTTTTTCACCTTCTGTCTGCGCCTGTAGACTACACCTGGCCAAAGATTCTTTGCAGTGAAATTAATCAATACACCCCGTTCCTGGGGGTGGCTTAGTCAAGGTTTCCACTGGCTAATCGCCCTGCTGATATTTATCGCGCTTGTGCTTGGCTTGCTGGCTAATGATATGCCGGATTCCTCACAAAAAATCCGCTTGTTTATGTTTCATAAATCCATCGGTATAACGGTATTGGTCTTGGCACTGCTGCGTTTGTTATGGAAGCTATTGACGCCACAGCCCGAACAGCCACCGGCCATTAGCGAGCGCAATCATCGGCTTGCAAACCTGGGGCACTGGGGTCTTTATGGACTGATGTTTGCGCTTCCGCTGACGGGGTGGGTGATTAATTCGGCGGCTAATATTCCCTTTCAGTGGATGAATCTTGTGACCATTGGGAATTTACCGGGTGTTTCCGCCTCGTGGCAGCAAGCGGCTACTCAAGCCCACTGGTATTTATTTTTACTGCTGGCACTGATGGTGGCGGGCCATGCCTTTATGGCGCTATATCATCATTATGTGCATCGTAATCCGGTATTAATGCGGATGTTGCCCGTGCCAACACCGCGGATATTTTTTGCGATTTTTTTCGCCACCCTGATGGTCGCAGTAGTGGCTTTTTATCAAACCGCCCATCATGTGCAGGCGGTCGCCACCACAGCCATCGATAAAACCGTGCCGCAGTACAGCATTAGCGCTATTCGCAAACCCGCACAGCACAGCAGTATGCAATGGCAGCCAGTGGCCGATGCCAGTAAACTGATGTTTGTTGGGGCCTACGACGGCGCAGCCTTTGATGGAGAATTTAAGGCCTTTAACGCACAATTATTTTTTGATCCCAAGGTGCCGGAGGCAGGGTTTTTCGATGTCAGCATCGATACTGCATCGGTGACAACCTACAGTGATCAATGGGATAGCTCACTGCCGGATGAAGACTGGTTTTTTGTGAGCCAGTTCCCAACAGCCACGTACCAAGCGGTGAGTTTTGCAACGCGTGCTGAGGGCTATATTGCCGAGGGTGTGCTCTCCTTAAAAGGCATAAGTCATCCCGTTGTGCTGTCCTTTACCTGGGATGTGCAGGACGACAATAGCGTACGTCTCCAAGGCAGTGCCGTGGTTAACCGCAGGGTTTTTGGTATTGGTAGCGGCACTTGGGCAGACGATCCCACCATTGCTTTTGATGTGCAGGTAACGGTTGATCTTTTGCTTGTGCGTGCTCAATAGTACTGCTTGTAAATAGTGTGCGGGAAAATTAAACTGCCGCCGTGTACAGCACACGACTTTTTATGCAATGGTGAACTAATCTGCTCTTGCCAAATCAAAGCTTCGCAGATTATTCTGTAGGTCTCTGCCTGGCTAAGTTGTCAAGAGCTTGCGAAATATAGCAGTATTTGTATATCCTTGTTTGTCATTGTGGAGTCAACTAAACCCCTTATAAGGTAAAAATTATGTCTCAAAAAAAATCTCTTTTGTTAAAGCGATTAACTAAAGCTCTAGCTGTAGGTGTTCCTGCCTTAGCGATGAGCGGTTTTGTTCCGGGTGTTGCGGTATCGGTCAGTGATGCGCATGCAGGCGGCCACTCTGAAGGTGAACACAAGAAAGGTAAAGCTGAGGGTGAAGCCAAAGGCGAAGCAAAAGCCAAGGGCGAAGCTGAAGCCAAGGGTGAGGCCAAAGGTAAAGCCGAAGGTAAGAAGTACTAAGCTCGCTGCCCGCCTAATTCCATGTTAAAAGGTCTGTTTTGATCAAGAATCTCTTGTTTTTGAAGTAAAGCTTTTTGAAGTAGAGCTTTTTGAAGTAGAACTTTTTTATGGATAGCTTTTTCATAGATAGCTTTGTTAGATAGCTTTGTTAGATAAAGCTTTGGGCTTTAGGCGGTAAAGAGTGTCAATTGACACTCTTTACATTATGTTAAAGCTTCAATAGTCTGCTCAATCAGCTTAACTGTTCGCTGTAAAATAACAACAGAGTTCTAAAGTCTTAATGCCTGATCATCTCTATAGGTAGGTTTTTTATTCACTATACTCAATAGCCAAAGCAGCTTCTGATCCGATGCAGTTGACAAGGTTTTGGATAATGTCTCTGCCTACCTTGTTGGTACTGCCCTTATTTTGCACCGCTACGCTATACCCCTGAATACCTTCAAGCCAGTGAGCAAGTGTCTCCACCGCTATATTTTCTCTTCCAATGCACAGGTGCCAAACCTTTGAGAGCAGTTCTGCCTGAGAAAGCGTCTCCGTTGAGCTGTCTTGTTGACGCGATAACACTACAATAGTATCCACTTTATCTTCCCGCGGCCTTGCCAAGTGAGACCACGCCCAATGCCAATAAGCGATCTCCTGCTGTTTCTCCACTGCGATAGCGCTGCGACCGGGCTTATCGATGGCAACCGTTTTCGCCACTGCTGCTGACAGCAGTAATGGGCAGCCCAGGGTTTGTATTGCTTTGTTGTCGGGCGCAACTAAAATAGCGCCAGCGAGGACTTTTGCGTGTTGATAGTCTTGTGCTTGCCAGGCGATATCATTTGCCAACCAGGCTTCATCGCTCAAAAATAAGGTATTTTGTCCCGCAATAGTGCTTAGGCAGCCATCGATGGCAATCACCTTGTTGTTGGAGCTAGTACACACTAGTTTGGTCTGAAATCTTGGGCTACGACAGCTGAAGAAGGGTTTGAACATGTGGGCGGGCGTCTCGTCGGTCATGCCAAGCTTCATGCT
>JBCBZU010000214.1:0-4600 GCA_039815165.1 Pseudomonadota bacterium | reverse complement strand
GCCTGGCCAAAAAAATAAATGCGACTCAGGGCTATAAAGCAAAATTAACCCGTACAGGTGATTACTATATACCCCTGCGCAAACGCCGAAACTTTGCCCGTAAACACCGCGCCGATTTATTCGTGTCTATTCATGCGGATGCCTTTACCGTACCTGAGGCCAGGGGTGCCTCAGTGTTTGCACTGTCTCTGCGTGGCGCAACCAGTGAGACTGCACGCTTTCTTGCAAAATCAGAAAATAAGGCAGACCTTATTGGCGGCGTAGGTGATGTTAGTCTCGACGATAAAGATAATTTGCTCAAAGGCGTATTGGTCGACTTGTCCATGACCGCAACTTTAGGTTCCAGCTTGGATGCGGGTCAACACGTTCTAAAACAAATGGGCCGCATGGCTTACTTACATAAAAAAAATGTTGAGCAAGCGGGATTCTTAGTGTTGAAATCACCTGATGTCCCCTCTATTTTGGTGGAGACAGGGTTTATCTCCAACCCGGGTGAAGAGAAAAAGCTCTCAACAAACCGTTATCGACAGAAAATGGCCTATGCTATTTTTAAAGGTATTCGCGGTCACTTTGAAAAAAGCCCGCCGGTAGGCACCTATGTTGCCTGGCAGCAAAACGCCAGTAAGGCCGAAGACGCGCTCGCCGAGACTTACCAGGTGGTGCGGGGTGATACATTGTCTGTCATTGCCCAGCGCTTCAATTTATCCCTAAGTCAGTTAAAACAGTTCAACAATATCAAGGGCAATACCATCCTCATTGGGCAAACCCTGGCCGTTAAAGCGCCGCCGCAGCCGCTTAAAGTGGAACAGTTAGTGCCTGTAGTGCATAAAGTATCGAGCGGTGAAACCCTTTCGGGCATTGCCCTGCGCTACAGTAGCTCGGTGACGGCAATTCGCGAAAAAAATAATTTGCGCAGCACGTCAATTCGCATTGGCCAGCGCTTGGTTATTCCTTCCATAGACGGTTAAATCACAAATGCCCAGCGGGTAGTGAAGCGGCTTTAGCCGCTTTTTACTGTGATGGGCACTTACGGCTAGTGTCAGATGACTATTTTTTGCCTGGAAAAATTAAAAATGGCGTTATAGCGAGGCCTATGGAGGCTTTCTCTAGGTGCTGTCTCCAGGTGCTTTCCAGTCAGCAAACAAGGCCGCACTGGGAGCAATGGTCATCCATCCGTAGACTGAAACGGTAAATGTCTGTCATATTTTGATTTTAAATGACTTTTCACTTAAGCTGAGTTGCTAACTGATTTTTTCAGGAACATTCTTACACTTTCCGACAAGACGATTTGTGACGCCTTCTACTGGTTTATTAACGATTAATTTATCCGCTATTGCGAACAACTGGCAGCGCTTGAACGAAGCTCTTGGCCCAAAGGTTGATTGTGCCGCAGTGGTTAAGGCCAATGCCTATGGCCTGGGTGTGGTGCCCGTGGCTCGGGCTTTGTACGCGCGAGGCTGCCGCCACTTTTTTGTCGCCAGTTTGGACGAGGCGGTTGAATTGCGCTCCTGCCTGGACACAAGCGTACCCATTTTTGTTTTCGGTGGACTCGTTCATGGCTTGGGCACCGAATGGCAAAACGATAATTTAATACCGGTGCTTTGCGATATTGTTCATATCGAACAATGGCTCAATTATTGTCAGCAGCACCACCAGCAATTGCCCTGCATTATTAAAATTGATACCGGCATGCATCGCTTGGGGGTGTTGCCAAACGAACTGATCGATTTTGTCCACAGACTGCCTGCATCGTCAGCTTTATCGGTTGTTTATCTGCTCAGTCATTTAGCCTGTGCTGACGAGCCCGAGCACCCCCAAAATACTCTGCAACTCGATCGCTTTCGACAGGTCACTCAGGCGCTATCTGCCCATCGACTGTCTCCCTCTTTGAGTTTGGCAAATTCCTCCGGTATCTTTTTGGGCGAGGATTATCATTTTGATTTAGCGCGGCCTGGTGCTGCACTCTACGGGGTAAACCCAACGCCGGGTAAGGCCAACCCGATGGAGCCTGTAGTGACATTGGAGTTGCCGGTAATGCAGTGTCGAAACATCGCTGCTGGTGAATCTGTAGGTTATGGCGCGACCTACACCGCAGAAAAACCCACTCGGCTAGCCACTGTGTTTGGTGGTTACGGAGATGGCTTGTTTCGTTGTTTAAGTAATCTCGGTCAGGCCTATTGCGCAGAGCAATTAGTGTCTTTAGTCGGCAGGGTTTCTATGGATTCCATGGTGTTTGATATTGGCAACTTGTCCGAAGATCCAAAGACTTTGCAATTTTTGAACGCCCGGCAAGATGTGAATCAGGTGGCCAAACACGCAAATACCATTGCTTACGAGGTGCTGACCAATCTGGGACAGCGTTACCGGCGCCGCTATATCGAGAACTAGCTTAAATGCTCTATACACTAATTCAATTGCTCAGTGATGGAGAGTTTCACTCCGGTGAGGAGGTGGGGCAGCACCTGGGCGTGTCGCGAACAGCGGTGTGGAAGCAACTGCAAAAGCTATCGGCCTATGGCCTTGAAGTCCAGTCTCAAAAAGGCAAAGGCTATCGCTTGTCAGCGCCTCTTGAATTGCTGGATGCAGACGCCATCCAGCAATCGTTAAATCCGATATTTTCCAAAGAGTTAATCACCATTGAGGTGTTAGTGGATACGGATTCCACCAGTGACTGCGCCATGGCGCGCGTAAAAGCTGGCGGATCGGCCCATGGCTATTGCTGTTTTGCAGAATACCAGCGCAAGGGGCGAGGCCGTCGAGGCCGCCAGTGGCAGAGTCCTTTTGGCCGCAATCTTTATTTCTCACTGGTGTGGGAGTTTGAGGGTGGAGCCACTGTGCTGGAGGGCTTAAGCCTGGTCATGGGTTTGGCTATTGTTAGAGCTCTGTCTGCGCTTGGGGTAGAGGGGCTGTTGCTTAAATGGCCAAACGATATTTTGCTCAATAAGAAAAAGTTGGGGGGTATTTTGCTGGAAATGGCGGGAGACCCTGCGGGCCATTGCCAAGTGGTGATCGGCGTTGGTTTAAATATGGCGATGTCGGCTAATCAGCCGGATATCGATCAGCCTTGGTCTAATCTCCCCGCTTGGCTAAACCCATCGCGCAATGCGCTGGCGGCGGCTGTCATCAATGCAATGGCAAGAATACTGATTGACTATGCCGACAGTGGCTTTGCCTCTTATCGTGAACAATGGCAACAATTTGATGCATTTTTAGGCCAGCGGGTGCGCTTATCGGCAGGTGATCAGGTGCAAGAGGGTATCGCTGTGGGCGTTGCCGATAATGGGGCCATAATTCTCGAGGTTGAAGGGCAGCGGCAATTAGCCCACGGGGGCGAGCTATCGCTAACTGTAGCGGGACTATGATTCTCGAAATCGATATTGGCAATTCAGGACTTAAATGGCGCTTGCGAGAAGGCAAGACTATCACTGTGCAAGGCAGATCCAGCCGTGAACAATTTTCTGGTTACGATGCTTTTTTTGACGGTATTGGCCAGCAGATAAATGGCAGCTTGCAGCAGGTGCTGGTTTCCACTGTGGTGCCTACAGAGCAACAGGCCTTGACCGAGGCCTGCTTTCGCTGTTTTCGCTTAAGTCCGTGGTATGCAGACGTGGTACCTGCTTGTGCGGGAGTGGTCAATGGCTATAAGCGAGTGGAACAGATGGGTGTAGATCGCTGGATGGCGATTTTGGCAGCTCACAATCTCTTTGCCGCAGATTGTTTGGTTGTTGATGGTGGCACGGCTTTAACTGTCGATTTGCTGCTGGCAAGCGGTGAACATCGGGGCGGCTACATCGTGCCGGGCTTATCTTTGATGCGCCATGCTCTATTTCGTGATACGGATCGTGTTAAGCTATCGGAGATTTCGTATCATAAACAGCCTAATGTCGGACAGTCGACCCAAACTGCGGTGGCCTCAGGGCTTTCAAATATGCACTTGGGGTTAATTTTGCTATCTTTGGAAGAGCTGGAATCCCAGTCTGTACAAACGCCCAGGATCATTTTGACCGGCGGTTGCGCCAAGGCATTGAACAGCATGTTGCATGCTTATCTGGGCAATCGGGGTGAACAAGCAAGGGTCAAGGCCATTGAACTCATTCCTTCACTGGTCTTTGATGGTTTGGCTTTGGCGGCAAAGGCGGCAAATTATAATCCTGGAAACTGTTGAAGGCTTATTTTTAGCCTAAGATATTAGTGGGACTGGAGCACCATAAAGTGCATAAAGAAAAGTGCGGTTTTTCTGTGACTGGTGGCGCAGTTCCAGACGAATGCAATCCCTTGCTTTTGTCGTCACGGGGTGAGTTCAGAAATTCCGCAGCGCTCTGCCGCTTATGCCCCAGCGCAAACTTTGAGTGCTGCTGCTTCCAGGTAGGCTGCATTACATTATGAATACCGTATACAACAGGGCTATTTAAACCATATGCGTTGGATTGTTGCTAGTTTAGTGTCACTTAACATTTTCGTATTTATCTATTTTCAGCTTTTCTCTGAATCTGAGTCTTTAGCGGATACGGCGGTAAAGGACCCCATATCCAGCTCATTTGTCTCGCCTTCTCTGGTTTTGTTATCCGAAACAGTCACCGCCGCTGCCCCTGCTGCGGCT
>JBCBZU010000348.1:0-3034 GCA_039815165.1 Pseudomonadota bacterium | reverse complement strand
TTGAAATAACAGTGTATTCTTTTCAAGTGCCCCGTTAGTAATTAAGTTGTGCCGCCAAGGGGTTTTTCCAGATTACCGCCACTCCTATCAGAATAGACTATTTTTATACTCTCGCTATAATCCCAGATTCCTCAATCGGACAAGCCCCATGCTGCAATACTTCCAGGACTTATTAACGACACTGGCCAAGTCACATCAACTGGCTGCATGGGCCGAAACCCTGGTTGACGAGATTAACCGAGGCTTGTGCGAACAACGCTATGGCGATCTACCCCAATGGCGCCAGGCCCTGGAAAACCTGCCCACACTCACCGCAGCAGAGTTTGACCTCACCGACGGCGTTAGCATTGGCAGCAGTGAGGCCATTGCCGAAAACGATTTCAAACGGCTTGGCGATTGCTTTAAAGCACTTATTCCCTGGCGGAAAGGCCCCTACTCTATTTTTGGCCTTTATATTGACAGCGAGTGGCGTTCGGACTGGAAGTGGCATCGGCTACAGCCCCATATCAAAACACTTCACGGGCAACAGGTGCTGGATGTCGGCTGCGGCAACGGCTACCATTGCTTACGGATGCTGGGCGCAGGCGCCAGCAGAGTGATTGGTATCGACCCCTCGCCGCGCTTTGTGCTGCAATTCTTAATGCTCAAACAATACCTCGGCAACATTCCTGTGGATGTACTGCCAATTGGCATTGAAACTCTCCCCCCGGACCTGAACTACTTCGACCGCACATTTTCCATGGGCGTGCTCTACCATAGACGCTCGCCTATGGACCACCTCAAAGCGCTCAAAGCAACGCTCAAACCAGGGGGGCAGTTGCTGCTGGAAACCCTGATTGTAGAAGGTGAAGACGGTTATTGTCTGGTGCCACAGGATCGCTACGCGATGATGCGCAACGTTTGGTTTATCCCCTCTGGCCCAAGCATGGTGAGCTGGCTGAAGAAATGTGGATTTACCCAGGTCCACTGGGTGGACAGCAATATAACCTCTGTTGAAGAACAGCGGGTAACTGACTGGATGCGCTATCAATCACTGGCTGATTTTTTAGACCCAAATGATCACACCAAAACCATCGAAGGCCATCCCGCGCCAATGCGCGGACTCTTTATTGCCGAAAAGCCTCTATAGCCACACAATAGCAAGACTTACAGTTCGCAATTTACAGGCACAATTTACCAGGACAAGCATTGCCTGCCCAGGCTAAATCCAGCCGCTAAAAAGTCAAAAAACCGTCACTCGATAGGCTGTGCCCGCTGCCCGCGGCAAAACCCATTGCTAAACCCTTCATTTAATTGAAGTTTAATTCTCGCGGGAAAATTTGGTACGGTTTTAGCAGTATTTTTATCATTCGCTTCGATACGGTTAGCATAAGTTCATCATGGTGAAAAATGGCAAGCGCCGGAAAGCTCAAGGCCTAACAAGCAAGACAGCCATCAGGGCAATAATTTCTTGGTTCTGTCACTTAATATTTTGAAACACTGGTCGACATAACCAAGGTAGATAGTCAAGGTAAAGGGTTCCCCCGGCCCAACCATATTGATTAAAAGCAAAAACGATAGGTGAAAGTATTATGGCCACATCCGCAAGTTCTCAATCGGGTAATATGCACCCAGGCAAGATCGCGCTATCACCCGGCGAAGCTTTTTCCGATGGGCTGGCAAATAATGCCCAGTTCAAGCTCACGACTCTACTGCAAACCACCATAGAATTAGAGCCTATGTTTGAACTGTTCTTTGGTCAAATTCAACACCTGCTCAAGCTGTCCAGCTGTCAGTTTCAAAATACCGATCGCGACATCCTGATCAAACTCGGTAGTTCCAGTGCGCACACATGCGACTATTCCCTGACGCTTCAACAGCACTATTTGGGCACGCTTACTTTTAGTCGCAAACAGCGTTTCTCAGAAGATGAGCTGGCCCAGCTCGAAGTGCTGATTGGCACCTTAGTCTACCCCCTGCGCAACGCACTCAATTACCGTGATGCGATTAATCAAGCCCTAAGTGACCCTTTAACCGGCCTGGGTAACCGAGGCGCTTTAGACAATACCCTTGAGCACCAATGGCAAATGGCACAACGCTATGACCAGGACCTGGGCGTGCTGATGATTGATATCGATCATTTTAAAGCCATTAACGATAGCTATGGGCATGACACCGGTGACCTGGTTATTAAGCAGATAGCCGAGGTCATTAACGCAACCACTCGACAAACAGACTTAACCTTTCGCTACGGCGGTGAGGAGTTTCTGGTATTACTCAATAAAACCAATGGGCTGGGCTCTACCGTTATCGCCGAGCGCATCCGCGAAAATATTGAACGGCTGGTGGTACAGGATAGCCAGGGCCGGCCCATTGTCGTGACCGCCAGTGTCGGCGGCAGCTTATTGCAGCCAGGCATTGATAAACACACCCTGGTCAAGCAAGCGGACACGGCGCTTTATAAGGCCAAACACAGTGGCCGCAACCGCGTTGAGTTTTTTGCAGAGAGCGAAAGCAGCAATCGCCAGGGGCACCTTTCTGTTTAGGGCCTCTCTAAACCCTGCCTTAACCTTGGTTTAACGCTGTTCTAATTCGATTTCTGTAAGCGCTGTTGAGCACAGCTAACAAATCTTCTCTTGTGTCTTGATCATTAATGGCTCTAAAAATACTGACCAGGTAGTTAAAGTTAAAGTCGCCTATGGCATATAAATATGAATCAGTAAAAATACTCGCATCATCAAGCATCAGTGGAAACATGCGAGCGGCAAACTCAGCACTTTGCATTAAAATAGCGACAACTGATTCGAAGCTAAGCTCGCGGCCTTCATCATCATCATGAGTATCAAATAGAAAACCCTTAACAGTCTCATCAGTTACATTTTGGAACAAGGCTAGTGCTTTAGCGGAATTTTTGCTAGCAACATCAACTGTAATATCAGCTGCATAAGCGGCACTCGTTGGTGACAAAGCCCTTATAACCTCAACATAGAATACATCGCCAGTACTCTGCAAAATAGCGGCAGCACCAGCTATTGCATGTTCACTATCGATAAGA
>JBCBZU010000423.1:0-2496 GCA_039815165.1 Pseudomonadota bacterium | reverse complement strand
GGGTTAAACCGTAAAATAAATCTGGTCACCAGAAAAGCATACGGTTATAAGAGCTTTGATATCCTTAAAATCGCTTTGTTTCATACAATGGGTGGCCTACCTGAGCCAAAAATGACCCACAGATTTTGCTGACGAGGCTTTTAATTAGTCTTTCCCAACAAAATCAATTGCTTACAAACATTTATTGAGAATACCTGAAACATGCACTATATTTTTAATTAATTTAGGAGATGCTAAATGTCTGACCAACAAGATTTGCAAGAATTAGAGTTAGCGCTATCGAGCCTTGAAAGTACTGCGTTTAATTTCGGAACCCGTTTCATACCTGATTCTATGGTTAGAGTGGAATATAATCGAAAAGCTGGATTACTTTCTAAAGAAATTTTAGACAAGGTAGTCTCTGGCAAAATCAGTGTAAAAGAGGGGGCTAAACAAGCTTCAGAGATGAGGAACATACTAATGGATACACTAAGAGGTAAAACATCTGAAATAGCTAGAGCTTATGCTGTAAAGCAAAAGTCCATGGGAAAGTCACTTCCCGAACTTGAACAAAAATATGCAAAAAAACTATATAACCTTTCTTTTGAAAGTCTTTCTCCTAACAATAGAAATAAGGTCTGGAAAGAAATTGTTTTTTCGTCTGGAAGGCCTCAATTATCAGTAAATAAATTAGCAAAAGTCTTCGGAGCTGCTGGCAGAGGTTTTATTGCATTAAGCTTGACAATATCTGTCTACAATATCACAACGGCTGATGATGTATTAGAGGCAGCATCCAAAGAAAGTGCTGTTCTTGGTGGTGGCTTATTAGGCTCGGTGGCTGGTGGCGCAGCAGCAGGATTCGCGTGTGGTCCTGGTGCTCCAGTGTGCGTAACTATTGGGGTATTCGTTGGTGGAGTTATGTTTGCTATTGGGTCGCAGCTAGCACTTGAATCATTATGGAATTAGTATGAACTTGAGAGCATTTTTTTCATTTGTTGTAATATTGACTATTTTTTCTATATTCCTATATTGGTTGTATTCAATAGGTAAAATTAGTTTTTTAGGTATAGTTTTAGTATTTTTATCTGGCATGGTATTTGTGATGATTTCTAGGTATTTTTATTCAAGGATTTGGCAAGACAAAGAACAGTAGTATACAAACGACTGCAACACAAAATAAAAGATTAACGAGGGTCCGCTAAAGTGGAATAATGGACAATAGCGCCTCTGTCCCTCCCAGGTCGACCCCTCTCAGGCCCTGGTCAATGGAATTGAGGGACACCGATAACTTAATAACTTATTCCAAAATATCAGCCATATTCAAAACCTCATCCCGACAATAATTAGCCCCTCGCTTTGCCGACTTTGAAACAGCCGGTTGGCTGATATTCAGCGCAGCCATCAACTCTGAGGTACCAATGCCCAATTTATCTCGCCCCCAAAAACAAATCAGTGACTTGGCCAGGGATAGGCTATTCTCACGCCCTTTTTCCTGTAATCGCCCAGGTTCTATATCACAATAAGTGCACACACGGGCAATCAGCCCGTCCAAATCCCAGCCTAAACTCTCCATGCGTGCTTGTTCATCAAGCTGCAAAATATCATCTTGCAACACCTGTTCAACAAAATCACTATCGCCCAATATGCGCTCATCTCCGACACGCACAATATGATCTTGACGTAAACATTTAATGGCTTCCCAGCCTCAATAACTCCTGATCAACCCCCCACCGGACAAGTTGTGACTCACGCTTGCCGCTACATCTTCTGCTAAAAACTTGTGATAACGATTACGCAGTGTGCGTACAGTGCCCTCGCCAAATAATTTGAATACTGTTGCTGTTTCTTGCCAGGCACAGTGACTTTTTCCCATCAAAGTCGCATGGCCAGTCCAGGGATAGGTGTTCAACCTGGCTAAACTATCAACGATATTGGCTTTTAATGGGTTTAAATGGATATAGCGAACCAGTTGCAGCAAGTAAGCATCTGCATCGCAAAGAATGGATTTGTAGCGGTTTTGGAAGACATAGCCACTGCGTTTATGACGACGATTGTAAGCGCTCGCATAACCACTTAACAACGGCGACATTAAATAGCTTAAAAGCTCAGTGCCCACCTGAACAAGCAAATGATAGTGATTAGGCATCACTGCCCACGCTAAACACTGGGCCTGAACTTTAGCCAGAGCACTACCCAAACGCTCTAAGAAGTCCTCTTTATCTTCCGAAGACCCGAATATCCGGCGACGCTCCAAACCGCGTCCCATCACATGATAGCAACCACCGGGGATATGTAATCGTCCTAACCTAGGCATCGAGGAACAGTAACAGGGAAAGCAAATACAATCAATAAGTTATTAAATTATCGGTGTCCCCTAAAGTCCTGCGAAGCTGCTTGATTCTCAATGGCTTACATCGGCTATGCCGATTGCAGGACATCCTTGCCCTGTGTTATTAATACGACAATTAAAATTGCCGGGCTACATTGTGAAGATTTTGCCCGAGTTGATCTCTTTTT
>JBCBZU010000222.1:0-4526 GCA_039815165.1 Pseudomonadota bacterium | reverse complement strand
GAAAAGTTGGAGTTTTTGGAAACCATTTATTATCGAACCCGGGAATTGTACCATCGAGGATACAACAAGAAAGCCATTTTGAAACGCTTGCCCATCAAGGAAAATTACCTTCGGAAGTACTTCTCAGGAGGCAATTTCAGTGCTATAAATATGGTATCTTCTGTGATCAGAGAAGAGCAGAGTTCGCTGTTTGATCACTACATGAAACAGAATTTGATGGATCCAAATCCTACTGTTGATAATCAATTACTCATTTCCGAGTAAATAATTTCCCCTTCTACTTCCAATTTGGCCAAATGCTTACTTCTATTCTGTGGATCCAGGACGGTCCAGTATTTAGGATAAGTAATCACGACTTCGTTACCAACGAGCTTTTGCTGTAGCTCTTCGATATTCAGCCCTTGTTCAAGGCCGCGATTAATGTAAAATTTCGGCGATTGGTTATTGAATCGCAATACGACGTCTTTGACGCCCGTCTCATAGACTTGAGCAACTTTTCCGGTAAAAACCTTGCAGTTATTGTTCGTCGCCTGTGGCACAGGCTTCGAGTCGCGAATATCCGCTAAAGCAAGATGGGCACCGGACTTGTGAACGCCTTCGAGCAGCTCCGGTTGCCAGCGACTGGCCAACTCTTTAATGCTACTTACATCGAGATTACGGTAGTGGAAGTATTTTTCCAGCGCGGGCATATAGTTGGCTAAAAATCGGCGATCCTGGCAAATCGAGTTGCCCGCCATAGGTGATTTGCCTGCGGGCACCCACTGTTGCAAAAAGGCAATGGTATCCGCTTCCGCCTGGGCTGTGCTAATGTCACTGGTGCGCACTCTTTCGGTAAGGCCCGACTGGCCATGCTGGTTGGTATTCCATTCATCCATAGCCGCCAGGCGCTCATCGCCTTGATAAATGGCGTAGACCGGGCCCTCGGCGAGCACCTTAAGCTGGCTGTCGGTCACCACGGTGGCAATTTCAATGATGACGTCTTTAGCGGGGTCCAAGCCGGTCATTTCAAGATCTATCCAAATCAAATTTTGGTCATTTTTTGGGATATCAGTCATACTTAAGGTCCAATAGGCGAATGCTTAAGAGTGAACTATATGCGAAAGTTGTCGAGAGTCCAGCCCAAACCGTACAATGGCTTACTAAATATAAACCTGTGCACAGTAAATGCCCAAAAGAAGACTCAGCAAGCGCCAAGCCTGGCGCATTGAGAAAATTCAGCAAGCGCGCAATGCCCGCGCCCAAAAACGCGAAGCTCGGCTGGATGAGGTCACTGATGACCAATTGGGACCAGAGCAAATGGGGCTGGTTGTTGCTCACTATGGAACCCAGGTCGCCGTCGAGCGTTGGCCGTGTGTAGCCGACAGTCAAGTGCAGCGCTGCCACTTTCGTACCAACCTGGGTTCACTGGTCACTGGCGATAGGGTCAGTTGGCGTAGCGGCAATCCCTATGGCGTGGTGGTTGCCGTACACGCGCGTCTATCACAACTATCCCGACCTGATCCCTATGGCGAACTCAAGACCATTGCCGCCAATATTGATCGCATACTTATCGTTATTGCCCCGGTGCCCAAACCGCACACCCAACTGGTGGACCGCTATCTGGTGGCCGCCGAAAATCTG
This sequence comes from Pseudomonadota bacterium, assembly GCA_039815165.1. Classification (GTDB taxonomy): domain Bacteria; phylum Pseudomonadota; class Gammaproteobacteria; order Pseudomonadales; family Cellvibrionaceae; genus CANLBN01. The sequence goes on along the minus strand of JBCBZU010000222.1, from coordinate 2,906 downwards.
GGCATTACCCCCAGCCTGATTATCAATAAAATGGACTTGGTCAATGCCACCAACAAAGCGCTGATTGACGACTTTGTCCGTTTGTACAATCAGCTAGGTTATGAGGTATTGACCGTATCCACCCGCTACAGCAGCGAGGACTTTGTGAGTTTAAAAACCTTTCTCGCCAGCCACACCAGTATCTTTGTGGGGCAGTCAGGGGTTGGCAAGTCCTCACTGATTAACCAACTGATCCCCGACCTGAATTTACAAGTGGGCGCGCTCTCTGAAACCCGGCAAACAGGCACCCATACCACCACTACTGCACAGTTATTTCACTTCCCTGATGGTGGTCAGCTGGTGGATTCGCCCGGCATCCGCGAATTGGGTCTTTGGCATATGCGGGCAGAGGATATTGTGTATGGCTTTCCCGAGTTTCGGCCGTTTATCGGGCAGTGCAAGTTCAGGGATTGCCAACACCGGCAAGAGCCTGGCTGCGCCATTCGCCAGGCCTATAAAAACGGACAGATTAGCGAATACCGAATGGCGAGCTTTGAATCCTTAAGAAGCCAGATAGAGGATGCCGGAAGCCGCAACTGAACACAGAACCGGCGCTGAGCGCGAAGTGCTTAACTGGTTCTCACTCTTTATTTAACTTTCCATTCAACTCTCCATTCAACTCTCCATTCAACTCTCCATTTAACTCTTAACTTCAACCTGCCACAGCAGCAGATCAGCCCTATCTGAACTATAGTTTAGGAATGAAACCACAGACTCAACTATCAAGCCCTAAGACCACCACTGAGGATGATGTGGATCATAAAGGGCGCTTAGCCTTATGGCTGGACAAGCTGCCTAAATATACCCTGCCCCTAAACCAGGCCATTGCCAGCAAAACCTTACGCACTCTGGAAGATGCCAATAGCACAGCAGAGCAACTGGCCAGCCTGGTTCAGCAGGACCCGGTACTGTGCCTTAGCTTATTTTTAACCGCCAAACGCCAACTGCAAGCACGCAATGGCGATATTCAAGGCTTGGTGCATTTAATTGGTTTGCTGGGGCTGGACCAAATCAAACACACGATTAACCGAGCCAAAAAGGAACAGAAACCCTGCCAGGGCCGTCGGGAATTATTGGCCGCAAGCCTGTTTTCAGCGCATCTGGCACTGTACTTACTGCCCGAAAAGCACGGCACGCGCGGCGAGCGCTTTTTTCTACCCAGCTTATTGTTTAATGCGCCCCTGTGGTTAATGTGGATGGCCGCCCCCAAGTTGATGGAAAAGGCACAAGTCTTGGCCAGTAAAAAAAACCGCCCCCTTGAGCCACTGTGTGTAAAAGCGCTGGGGTTTTCGCTTCACGATTTATTGGACCGCACACCAAGCTTTTTAGCCCTGCCGACACTCAGTGTAAAAGCATTGGCAATAGACTTTCATCAGGATATGCGTTTGTGGGCCAAAATTCGCCAGAGCCGACCCAGCGAACTGGCGTCTTGGTTTGAGAAGGACAAACAGGCCAAGCAATTATTTGGCAGCGCTGAAACGGGCTTGCATTTAATCAATCACTATGTGCTGGCCATTTATCTGGACTGGCATGGAAAACACATTCAGCGCTGGACCACCCTATTGGCACGCCATTTAAAAATCCCTGAGTTAGACCTTACACACAAAGTCGCTGACATAGCCGCCCGTATGGAATTACCGGATTACTTAAAGGGTGATGTGGCACCACTTTATCGCTATAGAGCGATGCACCGTAGCGATGCAAAGCAACAGTCTGCTGCGGACACCCGCGGCAATCTCAATATTATTCGCCAATACCTTAAACAACTAAGAGACACCAACAACCTGGGGCATTGCCTGCAACTGGCGATGGAGGCGATGAAAACCGGGGCAGAGGTCGAACACTGCTTTATTCTCAAAGTCGTCAACAAGCACCACCTGGAAGTACCGCTCTGCTATGGATTTACCCACAATCAGTTAAGCTCAATAAACATTGCTTACCACGATTGCGGCCAGGTGTTTAAGCAGTTGTTAAATAAACCGATGGCACTTTCCGTTGACAAAGCCAAAGTGCCACAAATCGAATCGCGGCTGCCGCTTGCACTGCTTAAATACTGGAACCCCATACCCTGTGGCCTAATGTCACTGTTCCACAATGGCGAGCCTTATGCCATTGTCGTTTGCGATCATCGCGACTGGAACCAAGAACGGCACAAACAATTTATTGCTATTGGCAAGCAGTTGTCTCATACCTTAAAGCAATGCATTAATCCTTAGAATAAATTCTCTAGCCGATGAAAGGTTAAAAAATAAAGCCCGCCAGCCATCGGGTAAAACCTTTTGTCGCAACCTTGTTTGCAAGAGCGGGGGTTGATGCAGTACAAACAGGGTTAAGGTTATTTCTTTTCCAATCGATCCGAAAATACACTGACGGCCGCGACCACTTCTCTTAGGCTTGTTTTAATTTGGTTGATAACCTCACCGGCCTGACCCGATAGTTCAACCCCGGCAGCAGCCTGAGATTGGCAGGTATTCATGCTGCCAATGGCGGAATGGGTTAAGGATTGAATTTGCTCAATCATGCTTGAAATTTCCTGGGTGGAGGCACTGGTCCTGGCGGCTAATTGACGCACCTCATCCGCAACCGTGACAGCAGCTTCTCTGGCCAACATCAGAGTCTCGTGTACAGCTTAAGCGCCACATCTGTGGATGGCGACGCGACGCAGTCAATGCCAGTATCAAGGGACTACAGCTATGGCGACGACGTCTCCTACGCGGATGGGAGCCTTCTGCACAGCTTTAGTGCGACATCTGTGGATGACGACGTGACGCTGTCAACGAGCTATCGAGCCTCCTCGACGGAGTACAGCGCCTATAACCCCGCCGACAGCTCCTATTGGACGTTTCTTCTCGCCGATGATGACGAAG
>JBCBZU010000045.1:0-9087 GCA_039815165.1 Pseudomonadota bacterium | reverse complement strand
GAAAGCCATTTTGCTCTTATGCGGCGTTAAAAATGTACTCAATCGGTCATTTATTACCTATAAACTCTCTCTTTTCGTGCATTTTTGCCTTGCCTAAAAGCAAAATCATCTTCCGTGCAAAGGTCTCATTTTAAGAGAATTGCCTCTCATCATACCAGTCGTATGCGTATTCAAGCCCTCGCCTCAGTAACTCTGAATGACGAATGGGCTGCGGCCCTTTCATAAGGTCGGTTTTTATTTCTTCTGGATTTTTCCAGGTACCTGAAATTAACGACAGTGTATAACCGGTATTTTTTTCTTTCAGGATATGTTTGTTAATAAATTGCCATTCCAATGGATTACCCTCTTTATCTGCATAATGTCAGTTATAAGAATAGTGACATTATTGATAACAGTGACTAATTTGTATGTAGGATATTTGCTATAAATCCTGTGAGATATTGCGTTGAATTATACGACTTTTAAGGTGAATTAGGTGAAAAAAAGCTTATAACAAAAAAGCATAAAAAGGTTTTAAGTGCCAGATCATGATCCGATTCACGCAGATGTATTCCAAAAAGTTCTTTAAAATAACTTTTTATATAGAATACTATAATAGTAAAAAAATTGAGCGAGCGCTCGCTTTATGTTAGCGTAGCGACAAGATTGCTATACAGAGTTGGCGTATGGTGTTCAACAATAAATATGTTCACAATAAATAAAAGGAGCTAAGGCCATGAAAAAACTAATACTCACCCTTTCTGTTTTAAGTCTCGCAACCCAGGCCTACGCCGGTGGCTACCGAGTGTCTATCCAGGGGCAGAAAGCCTTGGGCATGGGACATGCGGGGGTTGCCATGTCGAACAGTGCTGAATCTGTATTTTTTAACCCAGGCGCCATCACTCAGTTGGATGGTGTGCATATTGTAGGCGGGGTAACCGGTATTGATTCTGAAAACACCTATGACAATAGCGACACCAACCAAAGTGCCAAGACCGACAACCCTCTGGGCACCCCCGTCAATCTTTACTTTACGGCTGAATTAGACCAAGACTGGACTTATGGTTTTGGGATTTACACCCCATTCGGCAGCACAGTGGAGTGGGAAGACGGCTGGGCTGGGTCTTATCTGGTGAACAGTATTGAATTAAGTTCCATCTTCATTCAGCCGACTTTTGCCTATGAAGTGAACGAGCATGTGGGTTTGGGCTTTGGGCCTATCGCCGCCATTAGTGCGGTTGAATTGAATCGAAATTTAGCTGCTGTGGGTCCACTGGCAGGTGTTGAGGTAACCGTAGAAGACTCTGGTATAGTGGATTATGGCTTCAGTTTGGGCGCTTTTTTTAAGGTGAATGAAAAACTTGATGTCGGTGTCCAATACCGCTCTGAAATTGAGGTCAAGTCGGAAGGTGATACTGAATACGATAACGTTCCGGCAGGTTTTGGAGCCTTTATTTCCGATGGCGGCTACGAAGCGGAAATACCCCTACCCGCCGAGTTAACCCTTGGCATTGCTTATCAATTATCCGATAAATTACTGCTGGCCGCCGATTATAATTACACCTTCTGGGATGCTTACGAAGAGCTGACCTTTGAATTTGACAGCCTGTCAGGCCCCATTCCCAGTACCAGCGTCAATCTAAGAGATTATAAAAATACCAGCACATACCGCGTTGGCCTGGAGTATGCCCAAACGAGTAAGCTCACTTTGCGCGGCGGTATGTATTTTGATGAAACCCCTATACGAGATGGTTACTTCGCACCTGAGACGCCAAGAACAGATTCACTGGGTTTTACAGCAGGCGCGACTTATGCGGTTAACGATAAATTATCTCTCGATGTTGCTGCCCTGTATTTACATTTTGATGAAGAAGACAACTCTTATGACTTTGCGACAAATGGCCCCGTTTTTGAAGGCACATATAACGTCGATGTGTGGGCATTGGGTGTTGGACTGTCCTACAAGCTATAAGGCTTAGGCTGTCTGGCGGTCTGCCCATAAACGGTTATTGCCTGGGGTCAGCGTTTTACCGATCATAGCCAAGGCAATGTAAAAAATAACGCCTTGCCGTCAACTGCTTCACTCATAGCCCCCGCTTGTGGACGCACCCTATCTGGCTCTTATAAAAGACTGTGATAAAATTGGCACCCCATAGTTGAGGTGCCTTTTTTTATGTCTGCCATTGATCCACCACGCTCTTTAGTCAATTCCCAAGTGCCTGCGCAGATGGATAAAACCCGTGAGTTGGTAAAGGCTCACTTGGTTAACGCCGCTCAGCAACACTATAGCCCTAAACAGGCCGCTGCGTATCAAGAGACAATCAAAGGTCTACTGAAACAGCACAATGCAGTGATTGTGGCTCATTATTATACAGACCCCAGTATTCAAGCATTGGCAGAAGCAAGTGGCGGTTGTGTGTCGGATTCTCTGGAAATGGCTCGCTTCGGCAATCACCATCCCGCTCAGACCCTAATTGTGGCAGGCGTTAAATTTATGGGTGAAACGGCCAAAATACTGACTCCGGAAAAGCGTGTATTAATGCCTACCTTGGAGGCCACATGCTCACTGGATTTAGGCTGTCCTATCGATGATTTTGCGGCTTTTTGTGATCAGCACCCAGATCGAGAAGTGGTTGTCTATGCCAATACCTCGGCAGCGGTTAAAGCCCGTGCTGATTGGGTGGTTACCTCCAGTATCGCCCTCCAGGTGGTCGATTATCTCGATAGCGAGGGCAAAAAAATCATTTGGGCGCCGGACAAACATCTGGGCGACTATGTGCAACGTGAGACCGGCGCCGACCTACTCTTGTGGGACGGAGCCTGTATTGTCCACGAAGAATTTAAAGCCAGGGGCATTGAAGAGTTAAAGGCCGTTTATCCCGATGCCGCGGTATTAGTCCACCCAGAGTCACCCCAAGCCGTGGTTGAGATCGCGGATGTAGTGGGTTCCACCTCCCAATTGATTCAAGCCGCCAAAGATTTGCCTAATGAACAGTTAATTGTTGCCACTGATGAGGGTATCTTCTACAAAATGCAGCAACTAACGCCCCATAAACAGTTACTGATTGCGCCCACCGCCGGCAGTGGGGCCACTTGCCGTTCTTGCGCTAACTGCCCCTGGATGGCGATGAACAGTTTAGAAAAAATTATCCACGCCTTGGAAGAGGGTAGCGACGAAATTTTTATTGATCCAGAACTGGGTAAAAAAGCCATGAAACCCTTAGAGAGAATGCTGGCGTTTAAAGCCCAGGCCCTGTAACTTATGTTCATTATGAGTTGATCTCTAAGGTATTGCAGTCAGATCAAAGCGTGTCTGAGCGCACCGGCAGACACTTGAAGAAGGCCTAAACCAGAAAAAACAGACATCCAACATTGTGAAAATACACCAATGTATAAACTGCCTTAAACACAAGCCTTAGCGTATCTACTCGCGTTTATTCTTGACAGCAATCCCCCAGAGTCCTCAGTTGAATCGCGCTTAGCGTAAAAGCCTTGATTTTTGTCGAGTTTTATCCGTGGGCTAATGGAAGGCTATTAATGCTCTAGTCGACTCGCTAGAATAGCCTGCCAACACAAAGATACCGCCATGACCTCCGATTTCATCCATCTTCGCCTGCATACCGAATTCTCCCTTGTTGACAGCACCATCCGGGTTAAAAAGCTCGTCTCTGCGGTGGCTGAAGCCGGCATGCCTGCGGTTGCGATTACCGATCAGTGTAATTTCTACGGCCTGATTAAATTTTATACGGCTGCTCAGTCGATGGGCATTAAGCCCATTATCGGGGCTGATTTTTGGATGCGGGAGCCGGGTGAGGATGCCAAAGTCTCGTTGATCTGCCTGCTGGCCATGAATCATGGCGGTTATCTCAATATTATTCACCTTATCTCCAAGGGTTTTCAAGAGGGCCAATACCACGGCATGCCCTATATCCGTCGCGAGTGGATTAGCGCCCACAGTGACGGTGTGATTGCACTCTCTGGCGGGCGTCAGGGGGATATTGGCCTGGCATTAGTAGGCGATCGCCACAATGAGGCCAGCGCTTTATTGGCTGCCTGGCAGCAGGACTTCCCCAATCGCTTTTATTTAGAGCTGCAGCGCACCGGTCGTGAACATGAAGAGGATTATCTCCATGCCGCTGTTGCCTTAGCGGCCGACCGGCAGGTTCCTGTTGTCGCCACAAACGATGTACGCTTTTTAAGTGGCGAGGAATTCGAAGTACATGAGGCCCGGGTATGCATTGGTGAGGGCCGTACTTTGGATGACCCCCGTCGCGAACGCCGCTATAGCGATCAACAATATTTGCGCACGCCAGCGGAGATGACGGCGTTATTCAATGATATTCCTGAGGCACTGCAAAATACCGTTGAAATTGCCAAACGCTGTAGTGTGGATATTGAGCTGGGTAAATACTATCTGCCCGATTACCCCATACCCGATAAGGTCAGTGATGATCCTTTCTTTACCCAGCATATTCCCTACAGCACCCTAGAAACCAATGCCAGGCAGGCAATGACTGCCCAATGGCAGGGGCAAGAAGATACCGAAGACTACCGGGCTATGCTGCGGACTAATGTGTTCTTCCAGAAAGTGTCTTACGAGGGTTTATATGATCGCCTGGCGATTACTTTTCCCGCCAAGGGGATTCAAGCCAATACGCCTGAGCACGATGCACAATTGAGCCACTATCACCAACGTTTGCAGTATGAACTCAATATTATTATGCAAATGGGTTTTCCTGGTTACTTTCTTATCGTAATGGATTTTATACAGTGGGCCAAAAGCCACAATATTGCCGTGGGTCCTGGTCGGGGTTCGGGCGCAGGTTCACTGGTGGCCTACTCACAGAAAATTACGGATCTTGATCCGCTGGAATACGATTTACTGTTCGAGCGTTTTTTGAATCCAGAGCGTGTTTCCATGCCCGACTTTGATATCGATTTTTGTATGGATAACCGCGATCAGGTCATTAACTATGTCGCCGAAACCTATGGTCGCGATGCGGTTTCGCAAATTATTACCTTCGGTACTATGGCGGCCAAAGCGGTGGTGCGTGACGTCGCGCGTGTACAGGGTAAGTCCTATGGCCTTGCCGATAAACTATCAAAAATGATTCCCATGGATGTCGGCATCACCCTACAAAAAGCCTACGACCAGGAAGCCCTACTGCGAGAGTTCCTGGCCGGCGATGGCGATGCTCAAGAAATCTGGGATATGTCCCTGCACTTAGAAGGCGTGACCCGCAATGTGGGCAAGCACGCCGGGGGTGTGGTTATTGCACCAACAAAATTAACTGACTTTTCGCCGCTGTTTTGTGATGAAACCGGCAAAGGTCTGGTGACCCAGTACGATAAAAACGATGTCGAGTCGGCCGGTTTGGTGAAGTTCGACTTTTTAGGCCTGCGAACCCTAACCATCATTGATTGGGCCGTTGCCATGATCAATCGTAAGCATGCAAACCAGCATGCAGCACCCGTCGATATCGCCCTTATTGATCTCGAAGACAAAGCCACATTCGACATGCTAAAAACCGCAGAGACAACCGCTGTGTTCCAGTTGGAATCTCGCGGTATGAAAGACCTGATTAAACGCTTGCAGCCAGACAATATTGAAGATATGACGGCTCTGGTGGCACTATTCCGTCCCGGTCCCCTGCAATCGGGCATGGTGGATGACTTTATTAACCGCAAGCACGGCCGCGCCCAGGTGGCTTACCCCGATGCCAAGTATCAGCACGAAAAATTAAAACCCATTCTTGAGCCTACCTATGGCGTGATTGTTTACCAGGAACAAGTGATGCAGATTGCGCAAGAATTAGCGGGCTACACACTCGGTGGTGCCGACTTACTGCGCCGGGCCATGGGCAAGAAAAAACCAGAAGAAATGGCCAAACAGCGGGAAGTGTTTGAAACCGGGGCGAAACAACAGGGAGTCGACCCGCAGCTGGCCATTAAAATTTTTGATCTGGTGGAAAAATTTGCCGGCTACGGCTTTAACAAGTCACACTCAGCGGCTTATGCTGTGGTGTCTTACCAAACTGCTTGGTTAAAAACCCACTATCCCGCAGAATTTATGGCCGCAACCATGTCCTCGGATATGGATAAAACGGACAAGGTGGTCACCTTTGTTGAAGAATGCCGCTCGATGAAATTAAATTTGCTGCCCCCGGATGTCAATAGCGGTGAGTATCAATTTACCGTAGACGATAACAACAATATTATTTACGGCTTGGGCGCGATTAAAGGCTTGGGTGAAGGCCCGGTGGATAATATCATTCAGGCGCGCAAACAAGGTCCCTTTAAAGACTTGTTTGATTTTTGTTCCCGTGTGGATTCTCGTAAAGTCAATAAACGTGCCCTTGAAGCCTTAGTGCTTAGCGGTTCTTTTGATACGATAGGCCCTGTATTAACCGCGTCAGCGCAAGCGGTATCTGATAGTAAAGATCTAAATCATAGTCGCGCCATGTTAATGTCGGCATTGTCGGAGGCCGTAAAGGCCGCCGAACAAAACCAAGCCAACCAAAATGCAGGTATGGGCGATCTTTTTGGCGATGTGCTACCCAGTCATGATAATACTGCTGACGTGTATCAAGACTTTTACAATGTTTATCGCTGGACTTTGAAAGAACGTTTAGAGGGCGAGAAAGATACGCTCGGTCTCTACCTGACCGGCCACCCTATCGATGAATACCAACACGAGATAAAGCACCTTGTCAGTTCGCGTATAGCCGATTTAAACGCCGAGAAAAAACCCTGTAAAGTCCTTGGCCTGGTGGTCGCTATGCGGGTAATGAAAACCAAGCGTGGTGACACCATGGGTTTTATTACCTTGGATGATCGCAGCGGCCGTATTGAAGTTGCCGTCTTTGCCGATACCTATAATCAATACCGCGATAAGTTAATCAAAGACGCCCTGCTTATTGTTGAAGGGCAGGTGAGTCACGATGACTATAGCGGCGGTTTAAAGATGCGCGCAGACACCGTTGTTGCCCTTGAAGACGCTCGCCGCGATCAGTTGCGCGCTATCTATATTGATTGGCGAAGTAAAGCCCTTGATAAGGGCTCTCAGCATGGTCTCCAAAAAATGATCGATGCTTATCGCATTCAGGAAAATAGCGATAAACGCGGTTGTGATATCGTCATCAACTATTACCGAGTCGATGCAAAAGCATCGTTAAAATTACCTGCGTATTGGCGCATCCAGCCTGTTGATGAACTGATGTTGCAGTTAAAAGAAGCGTATGGAATCGATAATTTAACCTTAAGCTATGAATAAATACCTTTACACCAACACTTGTCTCCCTACTGACTAACGGGGTACTTGAAAAGAATACACTGTCTTTCAAACACGCTGTCAATACGTCCTGATACGCTCTACGTCGGCTGGTGCCTCCAAAGGTTTGTAATGACAGTGTATTCTTTTCTTTAAACTGGGCAGTAACCATATGCAATTTTCTTCTTTAGGCTTGTCTGAGCCCTTACTTAAAGCCGTCTCTGATAAAGGCTATAAACAGCCATCCTCTATTCAAGAGCAGGCGATTCCGGCGATTTTAACAGGCAAGGACATAATGGCAGCCGCGCAAACAGGTACCGGTAAAACCGCTGGTTTTACTCTGCCTTTATTAGAGCGTTTAGCCAAGGGCAGGTCCGCGGGTGCCAACCAGACCAGAGCCCTGGTGCTCACACCTACAAGAGAATTAGCGGCGCAAGTGGCCGACAGCGTGGCCAGTTATGGAAAATATTTGACCCTGCGTTCCTGTGTGGTTTTTGGCGGGGTAAGCATAAATCCGCAAATGATGAAACTGCGCAAAGGTAGCGATATAGTCATTGCAACACCAGGCCGCCTGTTGGATCTATACCAGCAACAGGCCATTGGCTTTGATCAGCTTGAGGTCTTGATTCTGGATGAGGCAGATCGTATGCTCGATATGGGATTTATTCATGATATTCGCAAAATACTGCAAATCTTACCCAGCAAGCGGCAAAATTTATTATTCTCCGCTACCTTTTCCAATGCGATACGACAATTGGCAAAAACCATTGTTCACAAGCCCATTGAGATTTCAGTATCTCCTGCCAATACGACGGCAACAACCGTTAAACAATGGTTACACCCTGTCGACAAAAAACAAAAGCCGAATTTGCTATGCCACCTGATACACCAGCACCAATGGCAGCAAGTACTGGTATTTACACGGACTAAACACGGGGCTAATCGCTTAACAAAACAACTGGATGCCAAGGGTATCAGTGCGCTTGCGATTCATGGCAACAAAAGTCAAGGCGCACGGACTCGGGCATTGGCTGAATTTAAACAGGGTAAAGTCAGAGTGTTAGTGGCAACCGATATTGCCGCCAGAGGTTTGGATATTGACCAGCTCCCGCAAGTGGTTAATTTCGATTTGCCTGGTGTTGCGGAGGATTACGTTCATCGCATCGGCCGTACCGGTCGAGCGGGCGCCAGTGGTCAAGCGATATCGCTGGTCAGTGCGGATGAATTTAACGCCCTAGGTAATATTGAGCGCCTAATACAAGCCTTGATTACGCGCAAAGTTATCGATGCCTTTGATCCTGTCCACCAACTGCCGGAGTCGCGTTTGGAGCATCGGCCCCTTCGGCCTAAAAAAAATAAAAAACGACAGTCCGGCCACCGCGATGCACTCGCATCCACATCTACACCCACACCTAAAAAAGCCGCCCAAACCCGACCAGCGAATAAACAACACAAAAGCCAAAGTAAAACTAACAAACAACCGCATATAAACGGCAACGCTACCCCTGGTCGATCACAAAAAAAATCCCGTGCTAACCGTGTCTGAATCCAGCCAGCAACAGGCAGAGAGTCCACGCAATGCGATTGGTATTTTTGTCGACGTACAAAATATTTACTATACCACTCAGCAAGCCTACAAAAGGCAGTTTAATTATCGTGCGTTTTGGCAACAGATCAACGCTCAAGGTAATATTGTCACTGCAAATGCCTATGCGATTCACCGAGGTGATGAAAAACAAGTAAAGTTTCAAACAGCCTTAAAACATATCGGTTTTACAGTAAAGTTAAAACCGTATATTCAGCGCCAGGATGGTTCAGCAAAAGGCGACTGGGACGTG
>JBCBZU010000132.1:0-6221 GCA_039815165.1 Pseudomonadota bacterium | reverse complement strand
ATGGATGGCTTTGAAGGCAATGATGGAGTGATTGTAATTGCGGCAACTAACCGTCCCGATGTGCTCGATAAGGCACTGTTGCGTCCAGGCCGTTTTGACCGTCAAGTGCATGTTGGTTTGCCGGATATCCGCGGTCGAGAGCAAATCTTGAAAGTGCACATGCGCAAAGTGCCCCTTTCGGATCAAGTGGATCCCTCTGTTATCGCCCGTGGTACTCCAGGGTTTTCAGGTGCCGACCTGGCCAACCTTGTCAATGAGGCCGCACTCTTCGCCGCCCGTGGCAACCGTCGCTTAGTCACTAACGAAGAGTTTGAAATGGCTCGCGATAAAATCCTTATGGGAGCCGAGCGCAAGACCATGGTAATGAGCGAGAAAGAAAAAGAGAACACCGCCTATCATGAAGCTGGTCACGCCATTGTCGGTCGCTTGGTGCCAGAGCATGACCCTGTGCACAAAGTGACCATTATTCCTCGTGGTCGCGCTCTAGGCGTCACCCAATTCTTACCTGAAGAGGATAAATACAGCCTTAGTAAACGCGCCTTAGAATCGCAACTGTGCTCGCTCTTCGGCGGTCGTATCGCAGAAGAAATGACCTTGGGTAAAGAAGGCGTCACTACCGGTGCCTCCAATGACATCGAACGCGCCACCCAATTGGCCCGCAACATGGTCACCAAATGGGGATTAACTGATGAGCTTGGGCCACTGCACTATGGTGAAGATGAGTCCGGCATGCCGGGGGCAGGTAATGTTCACTATTCGGGCGCCACATCAAAACAAATTGATGAAGCTGTTCGCAAGATTATTGATGATACCTATAAGCGCGCCAATAAAATACTCGAAGAAAACCGCGATATTCTTGAATCCATGAAAGAGGCCCTGATGGAATACGAGACCATCGATTCCGAGCAAGTTGACGATCTAATGGCACGTCGCAAAGTGCGCCCCCCCAAAGATTGGCACAACCCTGATAACGATTCCGACAGTGGCTCAACCGTTAGCGACAATAAACCCAAAGGCGCGGGTAATTCTCCTATAGGCGGCCCTGCAAGCGAACACTAAATTTCAATAACAAGCCTCAAGATATTAGCAGCACTCCCGCTAATTCTCTTGACGCTTGTGCCTAAGTGCCTGTAGCTATGGCCCCTCTTCACCCCAATCTCGAGTTATCCCGGCCCCGTTTAATGGCGATTGTGAATGCAACACCGGATTCATTTTCCGATGGTGGCTTGTTGTTTAGCAATCAAAAAATGGATATTGATCTTGTGGCCCCGCGGATTGAAAAACTCATTGCTGAAGGTGCTGACATTCTCGATATTGGGGGAGAATCCACTCGCCCTGGCGCCGAGCCAGTATCTCTGCAACAAGAATTAGATCGCGTTATTCCCATTGTTGAGTGGGTTGCCAACCATGCAAACGTCGCCATTTCCGTTGATACAAGCTCACCGGAGGTGATGGTAGAAGCGGCAGCCAAGGGGGCTCATCTCATTAACGACGTAAGAGCACTCAGCCGAGAAAATGCATTAGCAACTGTCGCAAAAATCAACATTCCCGTCTGTTTGATGCATATGCAGGGCTCACCTAAAACCATGCAAAACGCCCCCAGCTACGACAATATTGTGGCCGAAGTCAGTGATTTCTTGCAGCAGGGGCTGGTCTCTTGCACGCAAGCAGGTATTGCTTCTGAGCGTATCTGGTTAGACCCTGGTTTTGGTTTTGGCAAGACCTTGGAGCATAATATAGCCTTATTAAAACATTTACCTGAGTTAAGTCGTTTAGGCTGCCCTCTCGTCGTCGGGCTGTCTCGTAAATCAATGATCGGTCATTTATTGGGGCGGGAACTGACAGACCGATTAGCCGGTAGCCTTGCCTTAGGCCTAATCGCTCTGGAGCGGGGTGCAAAAGTGTTGCGGGTTCACGATGTGGCTGAGACTCGAGACATAATTGACACATTTATCGCGGTTCAGTAAACAAAAGTTCGACAATTTTGTTACACTGCTGTCATTTTTTAAAAGCGCTTTATTTAGGTTTGTTGAATGTCTAGAAAATATTTCGGCACCGACGGTATTCGTGGCCGAGTGGGAGAATATCCAATTACTCCCGACTTTGTGCTGCGCCTGGGTTGGGCAGTGGGTCGAGTCTTCGCTCGACGTTCAGAATGGCCAATGTTAGTTCTGATTGGCAAAGATACTCGCGTCTCTGGTTACATGTTCGAGTCAGCTTTACAGGCAGGCCTGATAAACGCAGGCGTTGACGTGGGTTTACTGGGCCCTATGCCAACGCCCTCCATTGCCTACCTCACCCAAGCCTTTCGCGCGCAAGCGGGCATTGTTATTAGTGCTTCTCATAACCCGTACTATGACAACGGCATCAAATTGTTCGGTAGTGAAGGCAGTAAACTGCCTGATGATATTGAACTCGAAATCGAAGCCGAGCTTGAAAAAACCATGATCAGTAATGAACATTTGGGTAAAGCCCGCCGTATCGAAGATGCAAAAGGCCGTTACGTCGAATATTGTAAAAGCACCTTGCCTCGTCAATTTTCCTTAGCTGGTTTTAGCATTGTATTGGATTGCGCTCACGGCGCGACCTACAGCGTTGCCCCCAGCGTATTTCAGGAATTAGGGGCGCGAATTGATGTGATCAATGCATCGCCCGATGGCTTTAATATTAACGAATCCTGTGGCTCAACAGCCCCCTTTGCACTACAGCAACGCGTAGAGGATTTAGGGGCAGATATGGGCATTGCCTTTGACGGTGACGGCGACAGGCTGCTATTCGTAGATGATAAGGGCGAACTTGTGGATGGTGATGAACTGCTTTACATACTGGCCAGTGCTCGTCACCAAAAACTTGCATGTACTGGCGTCGTCGGCACCCTAATGTCCAATTACGGGCTTGAACTGGCTTTACAGGAGCAGGGAATTCCCTTTGCGCGTGCGGATGTGGGTGATCGCTACGTCATCGAAATGATGAAACAAAATAACTGGACTCTTGGCGGTGAATCTTCCGGACATATTATTTGTCGCGATGTGGCGACCACTGGTGACGGTATCGTCTCGGCCCTTCAAGTTTTACACGCCCTAACCACCATGGACACACCTTTAGCCACTGCTAAAGGTGGCATGAGCAAGTTACCTCAAGTCATGATTAACGTTCGCCTTGAACAAAAAGTCGAATTCAAAAACAACAAAGCGATCCTGGCGGCTATCGCCGTTGCAGAGTCGGAACTGGCCGATACCGGCAGAGTGCTGCTGAGGCCGTCCGGCACCGAACCACTGATCCGCGTCATGGTCGAGGGCAAAGATGAAGATCAGGTGCAAAGACTTGCTCAGGCTATCGCCGATGTTGTAGATGCAGAGCTTTCTCCCAAACCCTCTCCTTCACTGAAAGTGGTTGAAAGTTAATCACTTGTAAGTTGGCGGTATCTCCGCTAAGATTGCCGCCGCTTTGCTGCGGGTAGTACTTCGGGGGGTAGTCCTTCGGGGGCCTGATTCAGTCGTTCACTATTGGTAAGAAATCAGAGAGTATCCCTCCATGCGTCGATTACTCATCGTTGGTAATTGGAAAATGAATGGCTCATTATCCACTAATCTTGAGCTATTGCAGGGTATAGAACATGGTGTTGAAAACGCCGATATAGCCGTTTGCGTACCCGCTGTTTACTTGGCGCAGGTACAAGCCGTATTGGTCAACAGCAAAATACGTTACGGCGCGCAAGACGTGAGTCTGCATATAAATGGCGCATATACCGGTGAAATTTCAGTATCCATGCTCAATGAGTTCGCCTGTACCTACGCCATTGTGGGGCACTCGGAGCGCAGACAATATCACCATGAAACCAACTTAATGGTGGCACAAAAGGCCTTAACTGCTGTTCAAGGTGGTTTAAACCCCATCATCTGCCTAGGAGAAACCCTAGAGCAGAGAGAAGGCGACCTTACCCTCGATGTGATTGCGCAGCAACTACAAGCCGTGATCACAGTGTTGGGCAGCACCGCGATGAAAACAACGGTGATCGCCTATGAACCAGTATGGGCGATAGGCACTGGCTTAACAGCAACGCCGGAGCAAGCCCAAGAAGTACATGCCTATATTCGCAGTTTGTTAGGGAAAGAGGGTGACAGCATTGCTATTCTCTATGGCGGCAGTGTCAAAGCGGGCAATGCCAGAGAACTGTTTGAGCAAGTGGATATTGATGGCGCTCTAGTGGGTGGTGCTTCATTAAACGCTGACGAATTTTTACAGATTGCTAAAGCCTAAAACCGCTTTGGTCCGAATCACAAAATTATTTAGGTAAAATTGATGGAAAGTATTGTAATCGTTATTCATATATTAGTGGCTCTGGCCATTATCGGTCTAATTCTTCTTCAACAAGGTAAAGGGGCAGAAGCAGGCGCATCCTTTGGTGGTGGTGCCTCACAAACTGTTTTTGGTAGCCAGGGAGGAGGCAATTTTTTTGCCAAGCTCACAGCAATACTTGCCTTTGTTTTCTTCGTGACCAGCTTTTCACTGGCGATTATTGCCAAAAACAAAGCGACCGGCAACATCAATACCGCTATAGAGGGAGTACCCACTGTTGAACAAGTGGCTCCGCAGGTATCGGACGTGCCCGTTGTAGAATCTATCAATGATACTGAAAGTGAAGTGCCCGTCGTTGCACCACAAGAGACTCTGCCCGCAGTAGAACAAGGCAGTGATGTTCCCCAGCTTGATAATTAAGCATTCATTCATATACATCACTTATTTTTAAACAGTCAGGCGCAGTGTGTTAACAAGCAATGCTGCGTACTATAAATAGTAAGAATCATATTAATGCCCAGGTGGTGGAATTGGTAGACACGCTATCTTGAGGGGGTAGTGGCGCAAGCCGTGCGGGTTCAAGTCCCGCTCTGGGCACCATTAACTTTTTTGATGTAAACACCTCACCTAAGGCCTTGAATGGTAAGGATAAATTAGGGGTTCGATACATGCCCTTTCGATCCCATACCAACTTATCCTCAAAGGTCAATTTCAGCAGGGTTCGGCGCATATCAAACCCGCCGCAAGCCCAGATTTTATAGGGGTTTGCAAGATAATTCAGCGCGGTTCGATACATTTCATCAAACGGCTTTACAGGCTGCTTTGTTTGAGCCGCTTTTTCCTCCAATACCCGCTTTTCATCTTCAAGGGTTTTGATCTTTTTCTCATAGGCTTTAACGACTATATCACTCTCTGCCTCCACAATTTTATCCAGTAACGAATCCAGCTTGCGCTCAATGCTGGCGATCTCTTGGGTGATCTGTGACTGGCGCTTGGCTTGCTCGGTTGCGCGATAATCCCACAACATGTGGAACATCTTATCCGCTATCGTCATCACCGATTTAGCCGGTGTAAGATTCTTTAGTAACGTTTCAAACTCCCCTTCCAGCACATCACGACGAATAGACTTACCCTTATATTCACATTTGCGGTTTTGACAGACATAGTAAGCATGATGCTTACCATTGCGGCTTTTTGACCAGCAAGCCGTGAGGTGATTGCCGCATTCACAGGTGACTGCACCCCGCATCACAGAGTCCTTATTCAGGTCTTTGCGGGCGGGTGCGTTCGTACGCCCTTTCAATCGTTCCTGTATTTTAAGAAAGGTCTCATAACTGACCATGCCTTCATGCTGGCCTTTTCGTAGAGTAATATTCCAGGGCTTATATTCGATATAACCCGCATACAGAAAAATTGGGACAGGCACTACTATGGAGAAAAATTGGAGAAAAATTGGGACAGGCACTACTATTAAGCCCTGTGTATTAAGTGCCTGTCCTTTTGTACACCAAGTACGATGACACGCAATTAGAAAATCTGATTAGCGAAGCCAATAAAGAGTCAAAAAAACGCCACGACAAAGACGTGAGGCAGTTTAAAGCGGATATTCGCAAAAAGGCAAAGCCAATGGGTTTGAATGTTGTTTTTGAAGATGCTGAACCAAAAAGTCAGCGTCAGAAATTGTAATGATTTCAACTTCGGGCATTATGCAGCATAGCTTAAGTTATCCAAAAAATTTAGATTCTTGTTACTGTGGTAATCCATACTCTTCTTTGTAGGAAAAATCATTTTCCAGCAAGTCATCTATGCACTTTTTTATATGACTACTAATGCATTCAAGCTGAGCTTCTTGAATTCCATTTTTAGTTGGTTTTAGAGGGAAGGCACCAACACTCGGCATAAGGTTAGTATCCCTATAAATT
>JBCBZU010000109.1:0-6606 GCA_039815165.1 Pseudomonadota bacterium | reverse complement strand
GCTGGTTGCTGACCATGTAATCATCGCGCCGCAGGGCAATCTCTGAGACCGAACGCAACTGCTCGGGGCGAAACGGCTTGGTGACAAAGTCAGCCGCACCCTTGACTAATAACTCTTCCGCCTGCTCAACAGAGGCATGGGCCGTCATAATCACTACAGGCTGATTGGGCTGAACCTGCATGATCCGTTCAAGTACCTCGGGCCCATCCATTTTCGGCAGCATCACATCTAGCAGCACTAAATCGTGACGACCTTTGAGCCACTCTTCCAATCCCGCTTCGCCATCATAGACACACTCAACCTCGAAGCGCTGGGTCATAATTAATACGATAAGGTCGGCGGTATCTTCTTCGTCTTCGATCACTAATAAGCGCGGCTTCTTTAGAACAAAGCCCTGGCGAATGCAGTCCTCTAACACAGCAGCAATGGTGTGCAGCGCTTCAATAGAAATCAGTGCGTTAATGCCATGTTCTCGGGCGGTTACCTCGGCAATGCGTTCACACCAGATCGAGGAGGTAAGAATAATAGGAATATCGGCTTTACAGCGCAGGGCACCGGAACGCACCAGGCGAGACAGGCGCCAGCCGTCGATCTGTTCGAGATCGACTTCTGTAATCAGGGCATCAATGGGTTGACTTCGGAGGATCTTGAGCGCACTGCGAGCGTCTTCAACAAAGGTAATACGCGTTTGCCCCGCCGCAGACAAAGATTCGGCAATCTTGTCTCGAAGGTGTTTTTGCCGCTGCACAATGAGAATGATGGGCATTCTTTGCGCTTGGTTATGGTAATTGTCTGGCATGCTCGGCTTCTATCAGTTTGCTGTAGCGCTCCATGACTCACTTTTCCTGGCGTAGGTCAGGCTCAACGACTCGTTAACCGTTAAAAAGTTAGTCTAGAAAACGTTTCCAGTCAAACACTTATAAGGAGCTCAAGCCTAACAAATTCTATAAAAGTTGCAAGCAAGTCACGGTTTGATAACGCTTTTTAGCTGAAACGGGCATTTTTAACCATTCAGCTTGTGTTCACATAGACGGCAATAGACTATTGCCAACACTGACACTATTGAGTGAGGATATCGACATGAAACAGTACTTACTTCCCATTGCATTCATCACCAGCTTAGCCATAGCCAGTACGGCACAGGCTGGGTCTCAACAGGGCAATCACGGTCAGGACACCATCGACTATGCCCGCGTCATTAGCGTAGATCCCATCTACGACTCCGTCAGCTATAAAGAGCCCTACCAATCCTGCCATTATGAAGATCGAGTGCTCAGGCAAGCCAGCGGTTCAAAAACACCGGTGATCATTGGCGGTCTTATCGGTGGCGCCATTGGCAATAAGCTTGGTCACAATAAAAGTAATAAACGTGTCGGTGCTGTGGCTGGCGCCATACTGGGTGGCTCCATCGCGGCGGATATCCATCGCAACAAACACCATGGCCATGCTGTTCGCAGCGAGCGAATTTGTCACACGGCTTACGAAGTGCGCTACAAACAAGCGATAAGCGGGTACAATGTGGCCTACAAATACCGTGGTCGCACCTATTTTACTACTCGCCATCAACACCCTGGTGATCGCATCAAAGTCGCCGTTAGTGTGCGCCCGGTTGATTATTAACCTACCCTTGACGATAAGGGGCCTACAGCCGAGAGAACCAGATGAGCAAAGCAATGCGATTAAAGCCATTATTCAGCCTGATGCTATGTTCATACCTGGCTTTAGCCGCACTGCCATCCCATGCATCGGAAGCGGAGGCAGCGGCAGCAGCGAGAGCCCAAACCCAGGGCAAAGTGCTACAAGTTAAAAAAGCAGCAGGTGATCAATACCGGGTTAAAGTATTGATGCCTAATGGGCAAGTCCGAACACTGTCCATTAACACCAGAAAAGTAAAAAACAACTGATATGCGGCTACTACTGATAGAAGATGAGCCTCAATTAAGGCAGTCACTGCAGCAATTTCTATCCAAAACAGACTACAGCGTGGATAGCGCGGGGGACGGCAAAGAGGGCTTATATCTGGGAAGCGAGCACCCCTATGATGTGGGTGTTATCGACATCGGTTTACCGGAAATTAACGGCATTGATTTAATTAAACAACTGCGCGCCCAGCACATTGATTTCCCCATTCTTATTCTAACGGCTCGCGGACACTGGGAGGATAAAGTCAAAGGACTTGAGGCCGGTGCGGACGATTATCTCGTCAAACCCTTTCACAATGAAGAGCTAAGAGCACGGCTAAACGCACTGACCCGTCGTTCAAAGGGGCACGCCTCACCCGTATTGTGCTACGGGTCATTGGTACTAAATACTGCCAGCAAACAGGTATTGGTCGATGACGCTGAGCTTAGCCTAACCCAGTATGAGTACAATACACTGGAGTATCTCGCCCTAAATCATCAGCGGGTTATCTCCAAAACCGAACTGACCGAACACCTCTACGATCAAGACTTTGATCTGGACAGCAACGTGATTGAGGTACTGATTGGACGACTGCGAAAAAAAATTGATCGCAATGGCCTGCTTAAACCCATTGCAACATTGCGGGGGCAGGGCTATCGCTTTGCATTGGAAAAAGAGTCATAACGGTTGATAAGCTTGGTGCAGGGCGCGGCCTTTAATTCTCTTCTTGCTCGCTTTATCGGCGCCTCCTTGTTACTTTTGCCTGTTTTTATCTTTGTGATTGGTGGTCTGCTGGTTCATGCATTTGCGCACAGTCAAAATAACGCTGAACGAGAAAAGCTTCAAGCTCAGCTTTACACCATACTCAGCGTGACTGAAATTGAAAACCAAAGAGTGGTATTGCCAGAGGCATTAACTGAACCCCGGTTTAATAACCAAAACTCTGGTCTTTACAGCATAATCTACGGTATACAGGGCGAGGAGCTATGGCGCTCTGCATCGGCATCATTGCTAAGTCAGTCACTGTTTGATCCCAGCAATCCTTTCTTTGTCGGCACCCACTCATTCTCCCAGGCCAATATAGATAACATAACGCTAAATCGCCTCTCACACGATATTGAATGGATCAGTGAAGACGGCACCAGCATTCCCCTGAGAGTGATTGTATCAAGTGACAATAGCCCACTGGCGGCAGAAATTAACAGCTACCGAAATCGTCTCTGGCAGTGGCTAAGTGCCATGGGGGTTTTATTGGTGGCAGTACAAATGGCGATTATGCTGTGGGGGCTACAGCCACTGAAACGCCTATCAATACAACTGAGAGATTTACAACAAAGCAAGATTCAGGGCTTGGACAAAAATTACCCAAAAGAAATACAGCCCGTGACAGAAAGCTTTAACGCTATTCTGATACAGGAAAAGCAGCAGCGAGAGCGTTATCGCAACACTATGTCTGATCTTGCCCATAGCCTGAAAACACCTTTAGCGCTTATTCAAAGCCAAATTAATCAGCAGCAAATGCCGATTATTAGTGAGCAGCTTGACCGCATTAATCAAATTATCAGCCATCAGTTAAACCGCGCGGTTATTCGCGTTAACCGCCACGCAAGCCTTGCCCACACGGACAAAATTTCTGTTAAAGCCACGGCGACACGCCTAATAAAAATACTCGATAAAGTCTATACCGAAAAAAATATCAGCTTTGTTAACGAGATCGCCAAAGAACATTATTTCTTTGGCGATGAAGCAGATTTATTAGAAGTACTGGGCAATATATTGGATAACGCCTGTAAATATGGCCGCGGCCACGTCGCTATCCACTCCACGCTCAACGCCTCTTATCTAGTGATCTCTATTTGCGATAATGGACCAGGCATTCCTGAAAAACAACGCTCCATAGTGCTGGCACGGGGGGCACGGGGCGATACCGCACAGGCGGGACAAGGCATTGGACTGAGTGTCGCAGTCGATATTATCAGCAGCTATGGCGGAGGTTTGGAAGTAAACAATAATGGCGAAGGCCATCTATCAGGAGCGTGTTTTTCAATAAGCTTCCCTGTTGTGCAATCTCCATAATAAAATATTTAAAATCAATGGGGTCTCCGTCCCCCTATGGTTGCTTAGCAATACAACCTTTTATACCTACCATGCTTCATACAGAAATTGCATACATACAACGCAGATCACAAATTTGGAATGAATTAAACGTCAAACGATAATTTGCCATAGAAATAACAGTAAAATATCTTTTTATCTTATGGAGCTATGCAATGGCAAACAACGAAAAGCTCTATATCTCAGAAGAAGACCTGTACCGCGTAGGCAATGCTACATCACCTCAGATGTCAAAATTGCGAGCAGGTGAAATTACGATTATCGGTATTAACGGCATAAAATCATTGTAGCTGACGGCAAGGGCGTAAGTTTATACAACAAGTCTGGACTAGAAAAATCAGCATTAAGTGGATGGGTCTGGGAAATTAAAGCTCAGACAGCACTGCCCGTCGGTTTATATCTTAAAAAAGATACTGACCCGAATAATAAGGGTCATTATTTTGTTTGTCCTCGAAATAATATGCGGATCAATGGGGTCAGCAACTGTCTTTGATTTTGGTATCTACAATGCTTGCAAGTAAGCAATCCCCCCAAGAGCGCTCATTGATCTGCGAATTGAGGCCGCTCTACTGCTGACATAGTGGGAAGGCGTCGTCACTGACATTTGTTTTGGATTAGGCAATACCGCCGCCAAAAAAGACGCTTGCCAGCGATCCAAGCCAGTGGCAGACACTAAAAAAAAATCGCCAGAGGCTTTATTAACTCCATAGACCCCAGGGCCAAACTCAATCACGTTGACATACAATTCCAGAATACGGGTCTTAGGCAAGAAAAACTCGATACAGACCGACAACCAGGCTTCAAGGCCTTTGCGAAACAGACTTCTACTCGGCGATAAATAGAGATTTTTAGCCAGTTGTTGAGTAATGGTGCTGGCTCCCCTGCGGCGGCCACGCGTTTCGGCCAGCGATTTTTTGATGGACTCCACATCCAAACCAAAGTGCTGGGGAAACTTTTGATCCTCAGCGGCAATCACCGCGAGCAGTAACTCTGGCGACAGTTCGCTGTAGCCCACCCAACGCTCTCGTAATGAGTAGTCTATGTCGTCGCGAACAGTGAAGGCAGTCAATCCTGGGTTTATCCAACGCAGAGGTAGGGTGGCCAGTGTACTGAGTAAAATAAACAGCGCAAAGGCCAGTAAAAAAATCCGACCAATAGACTTAAAGACTTGTGACTTTGCCATCACTACCGCTATCGCCCGCCCGATACGTCAATAAAACTACCGGTGGTGTAAGAGGCTTCATCGGAGAGCAGCCACAGGATGGCTTTGGCTACTTCTTCGGGTTGGCCACCACGGCCCATCGGCAAGGATGACTGTAGACGCTCAACGCGATTGGGATCACCGCCACTGGCATGAATATCCGTATAAATGAGACCGGGACGAACCGCATTTACCCGTATTGCCTGGTCGGCCACTTCTTTGGCTAAACCAATGGTCATTGCATCTATAGCGGCTTTGGATGCGGCGTAATCTACATACTCGTTGGGAGAACCCAGTTTTGCCGCGACAGAGGAAAGATTCACAATACTGCCACCCTGCCCGCCTTGGGCAGTCGACATACGTTTTACCGCTTCGCGAGCACAAATAAAGCTGCCACTTACGTTGGTCGCAAATACTTTTTGCAAACGCTCGGCCTTGATTTCTGATAACGGCATTTGCTGGCACACAATAGCGGCGTTGTTAACCAAAGCGCTTAATCTTCCTAGTTGCTGGTCGATTGCGTTAAACAGCCTTACTACCTCACTTTCCTGACTCAGGTCAGCCGCAATGGCTATAGCTTTTCCGCCTGCCTTAAGGATTGCCTCGACAACTTGATCGGCTGCGGTTTTATTTTTGAGGTAATTGATGCAAACAGCATAGCCCTGTTCAGCCGCAAGCAGAGCGGTTTTTTTACCTATTCCACGACTACCGCCAGTGACTAATATAATTTTAGCCATGCTGCTCGGGCCCTAGTGGTTTAACCATAAGCAGTAGTTTGGGTAACAGCGTTAGCGAAGCAATAATCGCTGCGAACATTGCTAAACCCGTCAGTAAACCAAAATAAATGGAGGGAATAAATTCTGATAGTGCCAGTATGGAGAAGCCGACAATAATAGTGATCGAGGTGTAGTACATGGCTCGACCGATGGAACCATGGGCGTTATGCATGGATTGAATGTAGTTTTGCTCAATGCCAAACTCACGACGAAAACGATAAATATAGTGAATCGCGTTGTCGACCCCTATACCCACGGCAATGGCTGCGATGGTAATGGTCATCATATCTAAGGGAATATCAAAAATGCCCATTCCACCCAATACCACCAGCGCCGCCAGCATATTGGGAATCAGCGCGATTAATGATAGCGCCAGGGAACGAAATAATACTAAAAACATTAACATTATCCCGATAAATACTGCGCCTATAGTCAAAATTTGTGAACGATACAAACTTTGCAGCATATTGTTGTACAAGACTAATACACCGGTCACATTTACTTGATCTTCCGCAAAGCCCATTTGATTGACCAAATGATCTTTAATGCTGTTGATAAGCGCATTTCGCTGTAAGTTCGGGTCAGTCTCTTTAACTCGCAAGGCGATGCGGG
>JBCBZU010000037.1:0-9464 GCA_039815165.1 Pseudomonadota bacterium | reverse complement strand
TATAAGCTGCCTTTGTTTGTCCAAACAGTGATTATATGAGTATAGTCGTTAGCGATTCGATTGCTGCATAATACGCTGTTTTTGACGACCCCAATCACGTTCTTTTTCAGTCTGTCGTTTGTCATGGAGCTTTTTACCGCTAGCGATAGCGATTTGACACTTTACCATGTGTTGCTTCCAGTAGAGGGCGAGCGCGACAATGGTATGGCCTTTTTGCTCGGTCGCAAGGGCTAATTTGTTGAGTTCTTTGCGGTTTAACAGTAATTTGCGCCGACGATTGGGCTCCACGACAAAGTGAGTCGAGATAGTGTTGATGGGTTGTATTTGGGCATTGAGTAGCCAGGCCTCGCCATTTTTGACGTGCACATAGCTATCGATAATTTGCCCTTTGCCCGATCTTAGGCTTTTTACTTCCCAGCCCTGTAGTGATATACCCGCCTCGAATTTATCATGGATATTGAAGTCGAAGCGAGCGCGTTTGTTGAGGGCAATAGTGTTGTCGGAGACTTTGGGTTTTTTGGCCATTTGTTAGTTTTCACAGAGTTAGCCGCCAATTATAGCTCAGCGAACATAAAAAGTATGAGTCCGAACAGGTCACCACCTGAATCGTGTACAATGCCTGCAATAAGTGCTCGGCCTTGAAAAATGCTCAAAGGTTTGAATTAGAAAAATATTTATATTGCTCAAACAGTGAGTTGAGGCACAGAGACCATAAGAATAAGCCAGCAAGGCGTTTTTACAGGGCCGCCATATGTAAACGACCATAGCTTACAGTGAACAATCTATAGTTTTTAGCCAAGCACTGTAAACTTGCCTACTCAAAGCCGGGGTTTCTGGGTGAGTGCCAAATTAGAACAAAAACTTAACAAAAGACATAAAAAAGCATAACAAAAAGCATGACCAAAAGCGTTTTGGGGGTTATTTATGGAGCTTGAGAGAGGCCTGAATGGCCGTTGGATTCATCGCTGGACTTTCGTACTTGCCGCAGCCGGATCAGCGGTCGGATTGGGTAATATTTGGAAGTTTCCCTACGTTGCGGGAGAGAATGGCGGCGGTGTATTTGTGCTGGTGTATCTGGTGTGCATTGCATTGGTGGGAGTACCCATTATGCTGGCGGAGGCGATGTTGGGTCGCCGCGGTCGTATGAGCCCCATCAACACGATGACTTACCTCGCCCGTGAATCCAATGTTTCCAGTGGCTGGGCGTTGATTGGCTGGTCGGGTATTGTTGCGGGTATGTTGATTTTGTCTTTCTACAGCGTGGTCGCAGGTTGGGCCCTACATTACCTCTTGCTGTCCCTCAACAGTGCTTTTAGCCAAATTGATGCACCCACGGCAGGTGAATTGTTTGGCGCTTTGCTGGCTAACCCCGGTCAATTGATCGTTTGGCATACGCTGTTTCTTTTCATAACCCTGGGTATCGTTTGTGCCGGGGTTGTCAAAGGTTTGGGAGTGGCCGTACGCACGATGATGCCGATGCTGCTTGTGCTGCTGTTAGCGTTATTTTTATACAGTGCTACCGTAGGTAACTTGACTCAGGCCACTCACTTTTTGTTTGATTTTAACCCCCAGGATTTCACCTGGGGCAGTGTATTGATTGCTCTGGGTCACGCTTTCTTCACATTGAGTTTGGGCATGGGGGCAATTATGGCCTATGGCGCTTACCTTCCTGAAAACACCCCTTCTCTGGGAAAAATGGTAGCGGCCATAGCGGTACTGGATACGGCGGTCGCCATATTGGCTGGGTTGGTTATTTTCCCCATCGTTTTTGCCAACCCCTCTATCGAGCCGGGAGCTGGGCCAGGTTTGCTATTTATTAGTTTACCGCTTGCTTTTGGTAGTATGCCCTTGGGTTCATTTTTTGCTGCGGTCTTTTTCTTTTTGATATTGATAGCGGCCTTGAGCTCCTCGATTTCCATGATTGAACCAACCGTTGCCTGGCTTGTTGAAAGGAAAGCCTGGTCACGGATAAAAATTACGGCCTTTTTAGGGGCAGTGATTTGGTTGTTGGGTCTTGGAACCGTCTTTTCTTTTAATATTTGGCAAGAGTTGACCCTATGGGGCCGCAACTTTTTTGATACTTTGGATTTTATTACTGCAAACTTAATGCTACCTCTTGGCGGATTATGCATTGCCGTTTTCGTCGGTTGGATCATGAATAAGGCTTTTATTGAAGAAGAAATTGGCGATATCCGACATGGCATCTATCATGGGTGGATGATTGTACTGCGCTATGTTTCCCCGCTGTTGTTATTGGTTGTATTTGTAATGACCTTGGTCGATAAGTTGGGTTCTTAATGACAAAAGTGTCCCGTTCGGCTTTGGTCAGTTATTCTGCTCAGCAAATGTTTGATTTAATTAATGATATTGAGTCCTACCCCTTGTTTATGGCTGGCTGTATTGACGCCAAAGTACTGTCCACCAGTGAAGATGTGGTTGAGGCAGAGTTAACGCTCGGTAAAAGTGGCTTCCAACAGCGTATGACCACACGCAATTTTTTATCAAAGCCTGAGAAGATGGTGATGCGCTTGGTCGAGGGGCCTTTTAGTCACTTTGAAGGGCTCTGGCAATTTACCGCCCTTGATGACAATGCCTGTCGTGTGAGTTTGGACTTAGAGTTTCGATTTGCCAATCCCCTGTTAGGTCTCACCGTGGGCAAGGTATTGGAGGATGTTGCCAACCGTCAAGTGGATTGTTTGTGCAAACGCGCCGAACATGTCTATGCTTAGCACACATTTGGATTAGTTATGTCTGACACCGAAATGATAGAGGTAGAAGTCGCCTATGCTCTGCCTGACAAACAGAAAATTTATACTCTATTGGTGGAAAAGGGCACCACTGTGCTGGAGGCCGCCAAGCGTTCGGCGATTGCGACTGATTTTCCTGGGGTCGATTTGGATACGGTTAAAATGGGTATATTTGGCCAAGCCGTAAAAGCACCGGCAAGTCAAGCACTAGAGAGGGGTGATCGAGTGGAGGTTTATCGGCCTTTAATTGCCGATCCGAAAGAAGCGCGCCGGAAACGGGCGGCCAAGGCTGCCGCTTCCTCTAAAACCGATTAGTTGTCTGTGGGTTTGAGCTGATCTTTAATTTCGACTACTCGGCCCTGTTCAAAGATGATGCTCACATGGTGAACCACATCAACTTTATTGCCATTGCGGAGGCTATAGAAGTAATCCCAGCGATTTTGGTCAAAAGTGTCCGTTACCAGTGGCGTGCCCAATAAGTAGCGTACCTGACGAGGTTCCATGCCAGTTTCCACCTCAGCTAGCTTGCTTTCATCCACCAAGTTGCCCTGGGGTATGTCGATGCGATAGACCCCGGGGAAAATGGATAAACAGCCGCTAAGCAAAAGGCTTAGGACCAGACCCATCGATACGAATAAATACCGCTTTTTTTGCATAAAGAGACTTCCACTAAACAGTTCCAAGGGAGATAATACCCGGCTAAATCTTATATGAGAAGCAAAATTCCCCTACTTGAGACCTCCTATGACCACAGAAAATAATGAACTACGCAAAGTTGGCCTTAAGGTTACCCTGCCTCGGGTTAAAATTCTCCAGATTCTAGAAACCTCTAAACAGCGCCATCTCAGCGCTGAAGATGTCTATAAAGAGTTATTGGATGCCGGTGAAGACGTCGGTTTGGCGACAGTTTACAGAGTGCTGACGCAATTTGAGTCAGCGGGCCTGGTCGAGCGCCATAATTTTGATGGCGGGCATTCGGTGTTTGAGCTCGATCGTGGCGATCACCACGACCATATGGTGTGTGTGGAAACCGGTAAGGTTATTGAGTTTCATAATGAGCAAATCGAAGACCTGCAAAAACAGATTGCCGATGAGGAAGGTTATGAGTTGACGGGCCACAGTTTAGTCCTATACGTCAAGCCTAAGTAACAATGGTCTGGGTCTTGCGTTTTTAGTTAAGGACATCTCTAACAATTGTCTTTTTCT
The DNA here is from genome assembly GCA_039815165.1 of Pseudomonadota bacterium. GTDB lineage: Bacteria > Pseudomonadota > Gammaproteobacteria > Pseudomonadales > Cellvibrionaceae > CANLBN01. The sequence continues at coordinate 5,511 of JBCBZU010000037.1, read as the reverse complement.
GCCATCTGGGCGCAAGCTCCGTATTCGAATCTCCATGTACGCCCCGGTATACTGTGGTTCTCCGTGCGGTGCTTCCTTGATGTCACGAAACAATCCTGATTTTTAGAGATGTCCTTATACTTTCAGGCAAATTGTTGTGCTGTGATGATTATCGAGTTTGCTAATGATAGCCTCGCTTAGCTGTTACTCGTTTGTAAGAGCAAAAATATATCTACCTATTCACTAAGGCTTTCTTCTGCGTGATCAGCGCCAAAAAGCCTGCTGTATGTAAGGCTTACTAACGGGGCACTTGAAAAGATACACTGTCATTTCAAACACGCTGTGAATACGTGCTAGTACGCTCTATGTCGGCTCCTGCCTCCAAAGTTTTGAAATGACAGTGTATTCTTTTCTCTAAACTGGGTAGTAGGTAATCTGCAATAGCAGTGCTGAGATTACAAACGCAAAACCACCATTTTTGCTTCCATTTCTGCCCTAACCTTTTACCCTGCTTCTTCAAGCATTAATTTCGCATGGGCCAGTGATTCATCGGATAAACCATTACCACTAATCATCCGCGCAATTTCTGCTATCTTATGGCTCTCGTCCAGTTCAGAAATATTGGTTTCCATTCCCTGTTCTTGCAGTGTTTTACTGACTTGCCAGTGGTGTTCCGCTTTACTTGCCACTTGGGCGAGATGAGTGACGCAGAATACCTGGCTATTTTCGGCCAAGTGTGAGAGTAACTGACCAACGGTGTCAGCGGTGCCGCCACCAATGCCCACATCGACTTCATCGAACACCAGAGTGGCGACCTGTGAGGTCTGAGCGGTGACCACTTGAATGGCCAGACTCACGCGTGATAGCTCGCCGCCAGAGACAACTTTAGCGAGTGCTTTGTGGCTTTGCCCTGGGTTGGTGCTGATTAAAAACTCAATATCATCAATGCCAGCGCTGGAGACTTTGTCATTGGATGTAGCCACGCTCACGATGAAGTTAGCACTGCTCATTGAAAGTTCTTGTAGTTGTCCATTAATCGCCTTGGTAAGTTGTTCAGCGGCTATATGACGCTGCTGGGACAGTCTCTCTGCTTTTTGTCTGAAGTGGGCTTCGGCTGCTTGAGTTTGTTGCCCCAGTACAATCAGCGCTTCGTCACCGCCCGACAGCTGTTGTAGTTCTTCATTGAGCTGTTGGTGTAGGGAGGGTACATCCTCGGGATTAACATGGTGCTTGCGGGCAATGGTGTAGATCGCTGATAGTCGTTGTTCCACTGCTTGCAATCGCTCAGGGTCAATATCGATATCACGGGTTTTAGCCTGTAGTACCTGCTGTGCTTCGTCTACATTAATTAAAGCCTGGTTGAAGAGCTCAAATATAGTGCCCAACTCATCGGTCTGTGGCCGTATGCTTTGTAAAAGGTTTATAGCCTGATGAAGAACAGGGCGGATGCCCTGATCTTCATCATTACAAATGTTTATCAATTGTTGGCTGTTGAGGACGATCTGTTCAGCGTTGGCCAATGTTTGCTGCTGTTCTTCCAGTTGGTGAATTTCCTCTGGGTTTTCCAAGGCTAGCTGGTCTAATTCGTCCACTTGGTAGCGCAGGAGTTGGTAGCGTGCATTCATTTCCGAGGCGTTGTCGCGCAGTAAGACATATTGTTCTTTGAGTGCCTGCCATTGTTGGTAGTCTTGCTTAATTTCAGCGACCAGTGTCTGGTGTTTGGCATATTCGTCTAATAGGCGTTGGTGATGGTGCTTGCTCAGAAGTGATTGGTGGGCGTGTTGGCTGTGAATATCGATTAGCTTCTCACCCAGGGCTTTGAGCTGTTGTAAAGGCACTGGTTGAGAGTTGATAAAGGCGCGGGAGCGCCCCTCTTTGGTCACCACTCGCCTTAACAAACACTCGTCTGCATGGCAGAGTTCGTGATCAATTAGCCACTTGCGGGCGGCGGGCAAGTCATCCAGTAAAAAGGTCGCGGTGATATCCGCTTTATCACAGCCTTGGCGCACTCGGTCGCCATCTGCTCTTTCGCCAAGGGCCATCCCCAGAGCGCCCAGCAATACAGATTTTCCCGTTCCGGTTTCGCCGGTAATGGCGGTCATGCCTTGTTTGAGCTGTAGATCCAAATGATCAATCAGCATAAAGTTGTTAATGGTCAAATGAGTCAGCATTAGCGCCTCCCGGATTTTTACCGAACAGTAAGTCTGTATTTTTGTACAGTGGTTATTTATACAGTATTTTGGTATTTATGCAAGTAAAAAATCCAAGCCCTTGAATCCTCGCCTTCTGCCCTTATATAGGCCCCAATTTAGGTAAATAAATACGAGGACTTGCGTCTGTGTCTAGTGAAACATCCGATTCCCCAGAAATAAAAAGCCCTGAAGCCGAAGGCCCAGAGAGAGAAAGCGCAAAGGAACAAAACCCAGGGGAACAAAGCCAACAAACACTAAGCCCTGAGTTGGAGACCATGGACGGTGCAGGCCCCGAAACAGTTGAGCAAGCGACAACAGCGGGGCCTGCTGATCAGCAGCAGTTTGCCGCAAGCGCAGAAAACCCGCTGATTGAATCACTCAATGAGCAACTTGATGCTCTTAAAGAGCAGGCACTAAGGTCTCAGGCAGAGGCCCAAAACGCCCGCCGCCGTGCAGAGCAGGACGTTGAGAAAGCACGTAGATTTGCCCTCGAAAAGTTTGTAAGTGAACTACTACCCGTTGCCGATAACCTCGAGCGAGCCATTGCGGCAGGCAACATCGACGACGAGGCTCAAAAAGCTGTTCTAGAGGGCGTGCAACTCACCCATAAATCACTGATGGATACCCTGGTCAAGTTCCAGGTAGCAGCTATCGACCCCGAAGGTGAGCCCTTCGATCCTCAACTTCACCAAGCCATGTCCATGGTGCCTAATCCCGATGTGGAGCCCAACACCGTGCTCAATGTCTTCCAGAAAGGATATACCTTGAACGGTCGTCTGGTGCGCCCGGCAATGGTTGTGGTCTCGAGCGCAACGCCGGCTCCATAAGGATATAAAAATATAGTTAACAGGCTTGAACTTGTTGGTTTCAGACCAATATTAAGCCAGTACAAATTCTTACTTGACCTGACTCGGTTGAGGCCAGGGTCAATGATCACAGTAGAACACCAGAGCACATAGCTCTTTTTAGATGAAAAGCGGAGAAACCCGATGGGTAAAATTATTGGTATAGATTTAGGTACAACCAACTCCTGTGTAGCAGTGCTTGAGGGTGATAAACCTAAAGTGATTGAGAATGCAGAAGGTGATCGTACCACCCCTTCAATCGTGGCGTTTACCGATGACAACGAAATCCTGGTTGGTCAAAGTGCCAAGCGTCAAGCGGTTACCAACCCTAAAAATACCTTATTTGCCGTTAAGCGCTTGATCGGTCGCAAGTTTAAAGACAAGGTCGTCCAAAAAGATATTTCCATGGTGCCTTACGGCATTGTCGCGGCAGATAATGGCGACGCCTGGGTTGAGGTGAAGGGCGATAAAAAAGCCCCTCCTCAAATTTCTGCCGAAGTCTTAAAAAAGATGAAAAAGACCGCCGAAGACTATCTGGGTGAGACCGTTGCTGAGGCGGTAATTACGGTGCCGGCATATTTTAATGATTCCCAGCGCCAGGCAACCAAAGATGCGGGCAAAATTGCGGGACTCGATGTTAAGCGTATTATCAACGAGCCTACTGCCGCAGCATTAGCTTACGGCATGGATAAAGCCAAAGGTGATCGCACCATTGCCGTTTATGACCTCGGTGGTGGCACTTTCGATATTTCCATTATTGAGATCGCCGACGTGGACGGTGAGCACCAGTTTGAAGTATTGGCGACCAATGGTGACACTTTCCTGGGCGGCGAAGACTTTGATCTGCGTCTAATTGAATACCTTGCAGAAGAATTCAAGAAAGAAAACAGCATTGACCTACACAACGACCCGCTTGCCCTACAGCGCCTTAAAGAAGCCGCTGAGAAAGCTAAAATTGAGTTGTCTTCAAGCCAGCAAACCGAAGTAAATTTGCCCTACATCACCGCAGATGCTACCGGCCCCAAGCATCTGGTGGTTAAATTAACCCGTGCTAAATTGGAGTCATTGGTCGAAGATCTGGTGACTCGCTCACTAGAGCCAATGAAAGTTGCTTTAGCAGATGCAGACCTTGCGGTGGGTGAGATTGATGATGTAATTCTTGTCGGCGGTCAAACCCGCATGCCTATGGTTCAAGAAAAAGTCGCCGAGTTTTTTGGTAAGGAAGCCCGCAAAGATGTCAATCCCGATGAAGCCGTTGCCATGGGCGCAGCGATTCAAGGTGCCGTGTTGGCTGGGGATGTAAAAGACGTTCTACTACTGGACGTATCTCCACTCACTCTGGGGATCGAAACCATGGGAGGGGTGGCGACGCCATTGATTGAAAAGAACACCACTATTCCAACCAAGAAGTCACAAGTATTCTCGACCGCTGAAGACAACCAGTCGGCCGTCACGATTCACGTTGTACAAGGTGAGCGCAAACAAGCCTCCAGCAATAAATCACTGGGTCGCTTTGACTTGGCGGATATTCCGCCGGCTGCCCGTGGCATGCCTCAGATTGAGGTGACTTTTGATATTGATGCCAACGGCATTCTCAATGTTAGCGCTAAGGATAAAGGCACGGGTAAAGAGCAGTCCATCGTGATCAAAGCCTCTTCTGGCTTAAGCGACGATGAAATTGAGGCAATGGTGGCCGATGCACAAGCCAATGCCGAATCAGACCGTAAGTTTGAAGAATTAGCCTCGGCCCGCAACACCCTGGATGGTTTAATTGGTGCAACCAGAAAAACTCTGGAAGAAGCGGGTGACAAAGCCACTGAAGAAGAGAAAACAGCGATCAATGCCGCCATCACCGAGGCCGAAGAAGCGGTAAAAGGTGACGATAAAGAGGCGATGGATGCTGCCAGTACTAAACTGACCGAAGCCTCCAGTTCGCTGGCTCAAAAGATGTATGCCGAGCAAGCAGCTCAAGCAGGTTCTGCCAGTGCAAGCCCAGAGGGTGCTGAGCAAGCAGGAACGGCTGATGAAGGTGTCGTTGAAGCTGAGTTTGAAGAAGTCAAAGACGATAAGTAAGAAACCTGCCTACCTAAAAGATAAGAAACTAGAGGCCGAAGTCATTTTACTGGCATACTCTTAATATAAGGTGTTCCAATGTAAATGATTTTGTCCTTTGTCTTGCTGTTTTTTCTCTAGTGTAAAGTGAATGGTAAATTTTTCAGCGCGAGTATGCCCTCCCGCGTTTGTTGCATATAAAAACCGAGTATTGTGAATGGCGAAGCGCGACTACTACGAAATTCTAGGTGTTGATAAGGATGTTTCTGAAAAGGATTTGAAGAAGGCTTATCGCCGAGTGGCAATGAAGCACCACCCCGATCGGAATCCTGACGATAAAAAAGCGGAAGAAAAATTTAAAGAAGCCAGTGAGGCCTACGAAATTTTATCCGATTCACAAAAGCGCGCGGCCTATGATCAATATGGTCACGATGGTGTGGATC
>JBCBZU010000100.1:0-6797 GCA_039815165.1 Pseudomonadota bacterium | reverse complement strand
CTCTGTTAAAAAAGGCTACGGCCATTGCCGGCGAGCGACGCCTTGTCTTGCGGCCTTATCTCTCAGCCCAAATTCTGTGTTCAACTGCGGTTTTTAGGTTAAAACACCTTAAAAACAGGTCATCGCCGTTAGTTGTTATCAGGTTCAGGCCGAGGTATTTATGGCTCTGGAACAATCAGTTGCTGCCTCAATTTAAAGTAAAAGCTTTTTAAAATCAATGTTTTACAAAGTTTGCGGCTTCACTTTACAGGTGACTACCCATCGCACTTAGAGCAACTCAACTGAGTTTTCTAGGATGATTGATTTCTGGTAACATACCTCCCTTGTTAACTTCATTATTCCGCTTCGCAAATGGCCTTTGTGAGTAGGCACTGCAAAACAGTCGCTGAAAACAAGGTATGAACAAGCAGGGTTCGATCTAGGTTTGGTATATCTACTGTGCGCGTTAAAATTTGCGGTATAACCTCTGTTGATGACGCATTAGCGGCCGCCAATGCTGGCGCCGACGCTATTGGCTTGGTGTTCTATGAGCACAGCCCCCGCTATGTAAGCGAGCAGATAGCGAAACAAGTCGCGTTAGCGGTAGGCCCTTTTGTTACCGTCACAGGCTTATTCGTTAACGAAAGTCATGATAAGCTTATAAAAATATTGAGCCAGGTGCCTTTACAATTATTACAGTTTCATGGAGATGAACGTCCCGAGTACTGTGAACAATTTTCGCGCCCTTACATAAAAGCCATACGCATGCGTGAGGGCGTGAACGTATCCCAAACAATAAATCGATTCTCCAGTGCGACAGGCATTCTACTAGACGCCTATCGCCCAGGTATTCCGGGGGGAACGGGAGAAGTCTTTGATTGGCAGCGGGTTCCCCAACAAGCCTCCAAGCCAATCATACTGGCCGGAGGGCTGACCCCGGATAACGTCGATACAGCGATTGCACAAACGACTTGTTATGGTGTTGACGTCAGTGGTGGAGTAGAACTCAGCCCAGGCATTAAAGACCATCAAAAAATAAAAGATTTTATCGCCTTGGCTAAACGATAATATAAACCACCAAACAGTTGGAGTAAAAACGTGAATGATTTAACCAGCGCAAGCAATATTGATTATTCTTGCTTTCCCGATGATCGTGGTCACTTTGGCATCTATGGCGGTCGCTTTGTATCAGAGACTTTAATTTCCGCACTGGATGATCTGGCACAAATGTATAATCGCTTAAAAGATGACCCCGATTTTCAAGCAGAATTCGACAAAGATATGGCTCACTATGTGGGCCGTCCCTCACCTCTTTATCATGCCGAGCGTTGGAGTCGTGAAATCGGTGGCGCGCAAATTTATCTAAAACGGGAAGACCTCAACCACACCGGTGCACATAAAGTTAACAACACCATCGGCCAGGCGCTGTTGGCAAAATATTCGGGTAAAAAACGTGTGATTGCCGAAACCGGCGCAGGCCAACACGGTGTTGCCAGTGCGACTGTTGCCGCACGCTTGGGCTTGGAGTGCGAGGTTTTTATGGGTGCTGAGGATGTTCAACGCCAATCCCTAAATGTTTATCGCATGAAGCTGCTGGGCGCTAAGGTCAATGCAGTGACCGGCGGTACTCGAACCCTGAAAGACGCCATGAACGAAGCGATGCGCGATTGGGTAACCAATGTGGATGATACATTTTACATTATTGGTACCGTGGCCGGGCCTCATCCCTACCCACAATTGGTAAGAGACTTTCAGGCGATTATTGGTCGGGAGGCGCGCCAACAGTGCTTGGATCAAACAGGTAAACTACCCGACGCGCTGGTGGCCTGTGTCGGTGGTGGCTCTAATGCTATCGGCTTATTCCACCCGTTTCTTAATGATGAAAGTGTCGACATGTACGGTGTCGAGGCCGGTGGTGATGGCGTAGAGACAGGCCGTCATGCAGCACCGCTTAATGACGGTATACCCGGCGTACTCCACGGTAATCGTACCTATCTTATGGAAGATGAAAATGGGCAAATCATCGCAACCCACTCGGTATCCGCTGGCCTGGACTACCCCGGTGTTGGCCCTGAACATTCCTGGTTAAAAGATCTTGGTCGTGTTAACTATGTTGCGGTTAACGATGATGACGCGCTATCCGCTTTTCGTGAACTCACGCTGGTAGAGGGCATTATGCCGGCTTTGGAAACCAGCCACGCTTTGGCCTATGCCAAAAAAATGGCCGTGGAGATGAGTCGCGACAAGTGCATTGTGATCAATTTGTCTGGTCGTGGCGATAAAGATATTTTAACCATTGCGAAATTGGATGGTATTAGCATCTAGTATGTTGCTACATCGTCATATTAATAGTGTTCTGCATATCCGAGATCCGTAGTTTGAAGCCTTTACATTCAATAAAAGTGATTTTTCACGCGCTCTCAACTGAGGAATTTAGCACAATGCCGAGCGATATAGATAACAGCGAATGTCGCTAAGAAGCATTTATGAATCGAATTACTCAGTGCATGCAAGCACTTAAAGATACGCACAAAAAAGCCTTTGTCGCTTACATTGTCAGCGGTGATCCTCGACCTTCGGTCACTCTTGACTCTATGCACGAATTGGTAAAACAGGGTGTTGATATTATTGAGTTAGGCATCCCTTTTTCTGATCCTATGGCTGAAGGTCCAGTCATCCAATTTGGCCACGAGCGAGCGCTTGCCCATAATATTAGCTTAAAAGGCACCCTGGAGACGGTAAGCGCCTTTCGTGTGACTAACCAAAGCACGCCCATTGTCTTAATGGGTTATGCCAACCCTATTGAGCGCCTGGGTTATGAGCATTTCGCGACAATCGCATCTGCAGCCGGGGCAGATGGCGTGTTAACCGTTGATTTGCCGCCCGATGAGGCCCTTGGTTTAAACAGTGAACTTAAGCGTGTAGGCTTGGAAAATATTTTCTTACTGGCACCTACGACCACCCATGCTCGCATTCGGGAGATCGTCTCCTTAGCCAGTGGTTTTGTTTATTATGTCTCACTCAAAGGCGTCACTGGTGCAGGACACTTGGATTTGGATTCGGTAAAATCCAAAGTCGCGGATATCCGTTGTTATACCAATCTTCCTCTATGCGTAGGTTTTGGCATTAAAGACAGTAACTCCGCAAAAGCCGTAGCAGAACACGGCGATGGTGCTGTTGTGGGTAGCGTATTTGTTGATAAAATGGGCTCCCTGGCTGACGCTAGTGATGCAGAGATTGTCGCCGCAGTGGGCGACATAGCAAAAGATATCCGACAGGGTTTAGATCAGTTAATGGCCTAAATAAACCACCGGGCGCCCCTATAACAATCGCTATTTTTATAGCTATTCACTTGTCTTACAGTAGAAAAAATTCAGATTTGGTTAAATAATTTATGAGTTGGCTAGATAAAATAGTACCGAGCAAAGCAAAATTCCAGGGTGGTTCTGCCAGCAGCCGTGTTCCAGAAGGGCTTTGGAAGAAATGCGTAAAATGCAGTGCAGTGCTCTATCGACCCGAGCTGGAGCGCAATCTCGACGTGTGTCCCAAGTGTGATTATCATTTTCGAATCGCCGCTCGCCGACGCCTGGATATTTTTCTTGATGAAGATAAGCGTGAAGAGTTGGCAAGCGATGTTATTCCGGTCGATCGACTTAACTTTAAAGATGTAAAAAAATACAAAGATCGCTTGTCAGAAGCACAGAAAAAAACCGGTGAAAAAGATGCTCTGGTGGCCATTAAAGGCCAACTCAATGGTCAACCCCTGGTAGCCCTTGCCTTTGAGTTTTCATTCCATGGCGGCTCTATGGGCTACGTGGTGGGTGAAAAATTTACCCGTGCGGCACAAGTGGCATTAACAGAAAATATTCCCCTAGTCTGCTTTTCGGCAACCGGCGGCGCACGTATGCAGGAAGCATTAATCTCGCTAATGCAAATGGCCAAGACCAGCGCTGTTATCGAGCGTTTAAAGCAGCAGGGCACACCCTACATCTCTTTTATGACAGACCCTGTCTACGGGGGGGTTTCAGCCAGTTTAGCCTTGTTGGGTGATATTAACGCCGCTGAGCCGGGTGTACGAGCGGGCTTTGCCGGGCCAAATATTATTGAGCAAACTATTCGCCAAAAACTGCCCAAGGGATTCCAAAGAAGTGAATTTTTGTTAGAGCATGGCGCCATTGATTTGATTGTACACCGTAAAGACTTGCGATCGACTATAGCCTCTTTACTGGCTAAATTTACTTACTACACCAATACCAGCAATAATTTCTCGGCAAATACTGTGCCTTCAAAACCTGTAATCATCGAAGAGCTTGTGGAAGATTCCATTGAAGACAGCTCACAGGAGCAATAAGTCACTCGCTGATGGTTCGTTTTCAAGAACTTTCTGATTGGCTGCAGTGGCAGCAGCAGCTTCATCCCAAAAGCATTGATTTAGGTTTGCAGCGGGTCAGTCGTGTTGCAAAAAATCTGGGTTTATTAAAGCCCGCTACATCTATTAGCCAGGCGTTTTCCGGCCCATTAAACGCCGATGCCACAGTGATAACCGTTGCCGGTACCAACGGTAAAGGCTCTTGTCTCAAAACTATCGAGCAATGCTTAATCACTCAGCAGCTTACTGTGGGAGTGTACACCTCCCCCCACTTGCATCATTACTGCGAACGCATTTGCATTAACGGAGCGCCGGTGAGTGAACCAGCGGCGTGTAAAGCCTTTGCTGAAATTGACAAGGCCCGCGGTGATATTTCTTTAAGCTACTTTGAATTTGGCACTCTCGCGGCACTGTGGTTGTTCGTCCAACACCGGGTCGATTTTATTTTGTTAGAGGTGGGCCTGGGTGGAAGGCTTGATGCAGTGAATATTGTCGATGCAGATATTATGGCGGTGACCTCAATTGGTATTGATCACCAGGCTTGGTTGGGTAGTGATCGCAATCTAATCAGTCGGGAAAAGCTTGGCATTGCCCGGTCATCTCGCCCACTATTTATAGCCGAAACACAGCTGACGCCCGCGCTTAAGCGGGCTTCAAATCTTTACCCTGTTAAACAAATTAACAGAGATTTTTATTTTAGCAAAATCACTCAGGATTCTTGGCAGTACAGTGAGATAAATTATAAGCTAACGCTACCAGTACCGAATTTACCGCCTACAAGTGTGGCAGCAGGCTTGGCTATTTTGTCACACTTAGATTTATTGCCCGAAGATGATACCCTATCCGCAGTCGTAAGTGCACTGGCATTACCCGGTCGTTTTCAGCAGGTGAGCGTGGAGCAAAAAACGGTAATTTTTGATGTGGCACACAATGTTGCCGCTGCACAATTATTGGCAGAGCGTCTATCTGCTGATGGCTTTCGTTCATCCGCTGATGTCTCTTGTTTATCCGCTGATGGCTCTTGTTTATCCGCTGATGGCTCTTTCCTATCCGCTGATGGCTCTTTCCTATCCGCTGATGGCTCTAATGGTGTTGTGCGAGCAGTAGTGGCGATGCTTGATGATAAAGAGCATACAAAAATTATCGATACCTTATCCCACTGTATTCAGATCTGGTACCTTGGTGACTTGAGCAATGTGCCGAGAGCACTGCCCGCAAAACAACTTATGGAATTTTTTTATCAAGCAGATTTGGCAGATAAGCCGGCAGTCTATATAGAAAATACTGTAGAGAATGCCTTTAATGCAGCGCTGTCTGAGTCAAATGAGCATGATAGAATCGTCGTCTTCGGATCCTTTTTTACCGTTGCGGCAATACAGTCTCACCTAGAAAATGAGCGTTAACAGGCCCAAGACACCCTTATAGGCTTGCGCTTGGACATAGCAATAGACAATAGCTAATAGGCAATATTGTGGACGAACATCTCAAACAACGACTTGTTGGAGCAGCGGTACTGATGGCTCTTGCAGTTATTTTCCTTCCCTCACTATTCCATATTGAAGAGCGAGTTGTAGTAGATACTACCAGCCAAATCCCGCCGCCTTTAATTGTTGAACCCGTCATTATTGATCGGGCGAAGCCCCCTGAAAATGCCGAGGTCCCGCCTGTCGACAAGCTGTTTCAGCCTGAGCCTGTGGAACAGGCAAAAGATCTGGCAAAAGAGCTGGCAGAAACCAAATCGCCAACGGCCGATACTAAAGCGATTGTTCCCGAGCCGCAAAAACCGCGCTTGAATGAGCAAGGCCTACCCATTGGCTGGCTTATCCAGGTTGCCAGTTTAAGGTCTGAGTCAAGCGCTAATCGCTTGGTCGATAAGCTATTAAAAAACGACCTTGCTGCCTACCAACAGCCCGCTGATACCACTAAAGGCCAATTTTTTCGCGTATTGGTGGGGCCGTTTATTGACCGAGCTAGCGCAAAACGCAAGCAAAAGGAGATTGATGCTGCCTACAAGGTAGAATCAAGCCTGGTGCGCTTTAACCCAGTATCGGGTAATTAATGAGTGCTGAAACATTTGCAGACATTGTTTAAGGTCTCAATGCAAAAATTCCGGCACAGCAACGGCCAGGGGCAATTTGATAGGGCATAATTTGACATGGAGTGCCGCACACAGGCGATATAAAGAAAGCCACAGGTCGTTGATAAGCACAATTGGGTCGATTGTGAGGGTGGTTTCCTTAAACCTAAAAACCGCAGTTGACCGCTTATGTCTCACGTAAGACACTGATATACCAACAAAAATACTTTACTTCTTATTCACCCATAGGGTAAGTTAAAAAACGCTACACAGATTTGGGCTGGATCTAAGGCCGCAATACGGCGTTGTCACTCTTGGCTCTCTGTTAAAAAAGGCTACGGCCATTGCCGGCGAGCGACGCCTTGTCTTGCG
>JBCBZU010000112.1:0-6546 GCA_039815165.1 Pseudomonadota bacterium | reverse complement strand
CCCAAAAGGCTTTGCCCAACAGCCAAAACAGCAAACCTGAGATGGCGCCCAGCAAATGGGCGTCAATGGCAATTGCGATTCCGACAAGATCCGCCAGTTGCTCACTGGCGCCAAAGATTTGTTCATTGGCTATCTTTACAATAAGCAAAACCACTACGCCAAACAGCAGTAAGCGCGTTGCTTTGTGATCGATACGGTCTTGGTAATAAAGAAGTAAGTACAATAAAAAACCATGAAATATACCAGAGAAACCCACATAGCTACTGAGTGACGACATCACCCATAAGCCTAAGCTGATAAAAACAGCGCTAAATATAATAAAGCTTAACCACAGTGTTGCGGGCAACCACTGGGGAAATACCAGGCGCAGTAAAACAATATTGGCAAGATTCATCAACAGGTGTGGCCAGCTAGCGTGCACTAAGTGGCCGCTGACAATGCGCCAGGGTTCACTAAAAAATTGTGATCGCGAATAATCAACTCGCAAACCCAATGTATCGATTACAAAGGGAACTGGCGCCAACACCACAAGCACAAGAATAAATACAATAAATGCGATATCCCGGTGAAGGCTGTTGATAATTTTCAGATAGATTTTTTTCAGCGCAAAAATCCTTTAGAAATAGACGGGGGCGAATTCTAAAGCCTGGCCTTGTTTTCCTTGTTCTACTTCAGGCAGTACATCCATGCTCGGCCAAAATCCACTTTCCAACGCTTTGGCATAGCCATTGTCTAAGCCTGCCTCTCTCATTGCTGTGGCAGCACCAGCGGCGTCATATTGAAGTGGCAATGTTTCAATTTTTATGTAACCTTGTTTAGCGCTAATAATGCTATACCAAGTATGCTGGGTTCCATCATTTGCGGGCATACCGATGGCCCCGGCATTGTGCCAAAGTCTGTTGCCAAATGTTTTAGAAAAAGGAATACCACTATGGCCAGCAATGACAATATCTGCATCAGTATAAGACAGTTGTTTACTAAATGCATCATTACTTGCAGAGGCAAATATAAATTGATTGATGGATGTTACACTTCCGTGCACAACCTGACATTTTCTTTCAAAAAAATAAAAATGCATTGTTCGAGGCAATTGAGCAAACCACTGGCGCTGATCTTGGTTTAATTGTGTATTTGCAAAATCAAACCACTCCACTGACAGTAGATCGCAACTGGACCCTTCGTCAAAGCCACAGCCGCAGTCATTGGCTTGATTGGCAAAAGATTGTTCACAATTACCCATCAACACATGAATACCCCAGTCGCGAATCGCGTCTACGGTCTCGCTGGGTTGTCCGCAATAGGCAACGATATCGCCGGTACAAATAATATGGTCGGGCGCTATAGCCAGTTGATTTGCGATTTTTTGTAAAGCAAGCAGCGCATTGAGATTAGAGTAAGGGCCACCAAAGAGTAATAGCAACTGCTCGTCTTCACTAAATAAATAGCCTAAGTCCATAATTTATACGGTCACAGTAGTCGGCTTATTTTTCTGCCCCAAAAAAAACGCAGTACAGCCAATTATCAATATGCCAATGCAAATAATAAGTAATTTAGAATATTTGTGGCTATAGCCAAATAATGGCTCCATCCAATCCACATAGGCAGAACTCTCCAACATATAAAGAGCGCCACCTGCAATTGCACAAACAAAAGCCAGCACTAAGGCCCAAGACGCGATGGCTCGACCACCCCAAATACTAAAAAAGATAACCGGCGCTAAAAACATCGAGACAGTGCCGCTGACGGCAACCGCAGCATATAAGTCTTTACTGTCAAATAATAAAAATGAACCGCCTCCCAGTAAAAAAGCCAACATCACCCAGCGGCCATTCGCGGCAGTGGGCTCGACAATTTTCATATCCACGGCGACCAATTTTGCGGCACTGGAGAAAGTAGAGTCTAAGGTTGATATGGCAGAAATAATTAAGGCCATATTAAAAATAATCATACAGGGTTCATGGAATAGTCGAGTTAAGGTTTGAATCATAGACTCACCGTCCACTTTTACGATACCGGCAAACACCCCCAGCATGGCAAACACCAATATGCAGATAATTGAAATAATTGCTGCGTAGTTAAATGACTTGCGTGTAACCTCTCTATCGGCTAAAAATCCACGATCCATCATTACTGGATCATGCAGTGGATAACTCCACACCTGCAAGAACGCAACCGCCAATAAAACCCAGCCAGGGCTAGTCACATCAGGCGAAGAACTAAGCACAGCCGTCCAGCTAAAACCTGGATGGAACAGCATCAGCATAAATAACATAGCCAGTGCAAGAATGACCAGTAAGGCTTGGAGCACATCCGTACGCAGTGATGCCCGTAATCCGCCAAACATTGAATAGACAAAGGTCGTTGTGGCGATACCGACCATGGCTAGGATATGCTCTTTGGAGCCGACAATGCCAAAAATTAAACCGATCACCAAAAGGTTGGAAAACACTTCACTCAGTAAACGCAGCGCAATGACCAGGTTATAACAGTAATTGCCAAGGCTGCCAAACTGCTCCTGCATAAAGCTTTGAATATTGCCTTTACCGTGTTTAAAGCGCAGCTGATCAATGATTTTTCCCCCGGTTAAAAAGCTTAGGTAGTAAGCCGCGTAAGCCAATGCACCGGCGATACCGTAATAAAATCCAAGAATAGCCGCAGTCATTAATGAACGCGCAAAAATCCATGTAGTCACTTGCGATAATACAAGTGTCCACAAGGAAGGTGCATCACCAGCATCCGAAAAACCTCTAAAAAAACCATCGGCGGTTTGTACTCGAGGCGAAAGCGCAAAACAAATGCCCACAATAAGAACTGTGCCAAGTATTAGGTATAGGGTATATGAACTCATATTTATTGTTCTCTTTACTTTTTACGTTTAACCTTGTAAAGGTCTGTTTATAAACGCTAACGTTTTAGAAGCAATACGCGCTACAGTTGGCTTTCTGTTTCTGCTGTAGGCACTTTTTTTGCTGTAGGCACTTTTTTCGCTGTAGGCACTTTTTTCGCTGTAGGCACTTTATTTTGCTGTAGGCACTTTTTCTTTTCGCTGTAGGCACTTTTCCCGCTGTAGGCACTCTTTCCGCTGTAGGCACTCTTCCCGCTGTAGGCACTCTTCCCGCTGTAGGCACTCTTCCCGCTGTAGGCACTCTTTCTTTCCGCTGTAGGCACTGTCGACCCGCTTATCCATGTGCAGCGCATTCAAAGGGTATATAGGGTCTCATAAGCGAAAAATTAATGGTATCCTTGCCGGTATGGATATGAATGTTACGGCAAGAATTTTACTTTAGATAGCCCACTGATAAAAAGTTTCCCGCATGATTGTTAATTTCGCCGATATAGCGCCTTCAACTCGCTACCATCTACTCACTCAAACCATTATTCCCCGGCCTATTGCCTGGGTACTTTCAGAAAATGATGATCAGTCGCTCAACCTAGCGCCATTTTCCTTTTTTAATGCTATGTGTTCTGATCCACCGCTGATGGTTTTATCGGTGGGCAAAAAACCTGACGGTGAAATTAAAGATACCCGTCGCAATATCCTTAGCGGCCGTGATTTTTTGATTCATATTGCCCATGTGGATCAGGCCGATATGCTCAATAAAAGCGCAGCTGCATTGGACTATGGTGAATCGGAGCTTGAGGCTAATGACCTGGCTTTAGCGAAGTTCGAGGGCTGCCCTATTCCGCGTCTGGCCCAATGTAATATCGCCTATCAATGTAGCGTGTTCGATGTGCATGAAATAGGACCAAATCAGCAGGCGATGATCTACGCAGAGGTCAAACAACTTTACTTGAATGATGCGGTCTTTAACGAGGAAAACAATCGATTTATTATCGACCCAGAGCAAATTAACCCGCTAACACGACTCGGTGGATCTTACTATGCTGCTCTTGATCAGCCCTTTTCCCTGACTCGCCCCAAATAAGGCCAGTGTTGACTCGCCGGGTGTGGTATTGAGTCTTGGGGTTTTATCAATCCTCTATTTCACTGAAATCAGGCATATTTTGGCTTGTATGTTGTTGCAGTTGCAATACCCAACCAGGCCCGGCATTCACAAATACACATCTTGTTCGAGTGCACTGTTGGCGTAAATTAGGGCTAACTCAGAGCAATAAAAAGACTATCCTGAACGTTACTAGGGTAGGCATCGATAAACGCCAGGATTATCTAAAAACTGCTGTTTACCGCTTACTCTAAGCTAAGGTACTGATATGCCAGCAAAAATATTTTACTTATTATTCGCCCATTGGGCGAGTTCAAAAACGCTACACCGATCTGGGCAGCGGCTTTGGCGGCGAGTAAGGCCTTGTCTTGCAGCCTTATCTCTCAGCCAACACTCTGTGTTCAACGGCGGTTTTTAGGATTATGAACCTGATTTCTGATGATCAACTCCAACATGCCTACCGCTATGCCATGTCGCTGACCAACGACCACGATGTGGCGATGGATATTGTCCATACGGCCTATCTGCGCCTGCTCAATCGCAGCGTTAAGGATATTAAAAATATTCAGGGCTATTTTATGCGCTGTATTCGCAATATCTTTATCGACAAAAAACGCTTTGATGACCGCTGGTTGATGTCTCCAGAAGATGAAATCGATAATGCTCAGGACATTAGTGTGGGCACTTTAGAGACCTTGGCGATTCAACAGGATTTACTGGCAAAGGCCTGGAGCAGTCTCAAGCCTTTAGAAAGAGAGCTACTTTACCTGTGGGCAATTGAAGAATACACCGTCGACGAGATTAGTCATTTAACCGAAACCTCAAGAGGAACGCTCTTGTCCCGAATTCATCGCATTCGCAAAAAAATGCTGAAACAGAAATACTGTGAGGAGGTGCTGTATGACAATGTCAGTCAAAACACCGTCAGCCAAAACACCGATTAAACAGGCCATCAAACATTTGCACCAAGACATACAGCTGTCGACCGATGCTATTGAGCAATTGCGGCAACTGGATTGTGAGCATAACAGCAAACCCGCTTCAAGCCAGCGTGGCTTTGGTTTTCGCGCTATTGCAGCAGCCAATATTGCACTACTTGGTCTGGTTGCCTGGTTGCTATTTGCCTATCTGCCTGGGCAGCCTGAAAATAATGTCAATCGCATAGTTGCCGATGTCGTCAGCAACCATCTTTCTCATAAAGCGATGGTTTACGATACTTATTCCCTCGACGAACTGGGTAATAAATTTTCTCACCTCGGTTTTATGCTCTCGGTCTCGCGCCCTGTTGAAGGGGTAGAGGCCACCTTGATCGGCGCAAGGCCTTGTCTCATATTAAATATTCCGGCGGCCCAACTGCGTTATCAGGTTAACGAACACCGCTGGGTTACCGTATTTCAAACTCGTTACCAGGCATCCATTTATGGGCCTATTCCCAAGCTAAGTGAAAAGAAAAATCCTTTAGTCACTGTCAAAGGCGGCGTTAAAGTAAGCCTATGGCAAGACAATGGCCTACTGTTTGCGATGGCGCAAGCAGATTAGCTCTCTGATTGACATAAAGTTCTTTTCGGTGCACTATCTCTTACTTTTTTCAGATTGATAACAAAGGCAAGATCTTCTTGACCTTTGTTTGTAATACAGAAAAATTGATTCTTTAACAGTATTTAATTTTTAACAAGAGCACACCGTTTATCGATCACCACCTAGCGTATAGCGTGGAAGAAAGCCGCGCTTTGGTATAGCGTAAATTTTGCAGATAGTTGCAGATAGTTGAAAATAGTTGTTCTACAGCCTGATTACCAACGGGGCACTTGAAAACACAAGCTGTCTATACATCCTGGTACACTCTACGTCGGTTCCTGCCTCCGAAGGTTTGAAGTGGCAGTGTATTCTTTATCTCTAAACTGGGTAGTATGTTTTACAAGAAAAATGAGCATCCGCGAAGCAAGCAAAAAGGACTGGAACGCCATATGGCCTATTTTTCACGAAATAGTCGCTGCTGGTGAGACCTATGCCTACGAAAGGGATACATCCAAACAGCAAGGACAAAACATTTGGTTAGATATACCCAGAAAAACTTACGTCTTTTGTGACAACAATAACAACAATGAAATACTTGGCACTTACTATTTAAAAACCAATCATGCGGGCCCCGGTAGCCATGTCTGCAATTGCGGGTATATGGTTTCTTCAAAAGCCAGGGGTCGCGGCCTGGCAACCTCAATGTGTGAACATTCGCAAACAATGGCAGTAGAACTTGGGTACCAAGCCATGCAGTTTAATTTTGTGGCTTCAAGTAACGCGGGTGCGATAAGGTTATGGCAAAAACTAGGCTTTGACATTGTTGCGAAATTGCCAAAAGCATTTAATCATCCGGCCGAAGGCTATATTGATGCACTGGTAATGTATAAATGGTTTTAAAAGCACTATAGACAAGAGTTCGCCTTTTTATTTATTCTACATTTTTGATACTTACTAACGGGGTACTTGAAAAGAATACACTGTCATTTCAAACACGCTGTGAATACCTATATGTACACCTCGTAAATTACAACCTTATTTTCTGAAATTTCCCGTTTTAAGGCACATTAAGCCATTGACCGAT
>JBCBZU010000368.1:0-2895 GCA_039815165.1 Pseudomonadota bacterium | reverse complement strand
GTGCTATCTGGAAGATATAGCGCATAGGCCCTCGGCTCAGGCAATGGCCTATCATTTGGATTTGCTATTACCCTTTATCGGAGGCTTACCGCTAGAACAAGTGCATGAAGGGACAATTAAACCATTTGTTTAGCATGAGTTAGGCCGTGGGCTTGCCCCAAAATCCATGAATAATGGCAGCCTCTACAGTAATGAATCTTGCAGCGCGGATTTGGCGCAATGGTGACGGTACACCTTGGTTGAAATACGCTCCAGCAAAATTGAGCAAATTATCGACCAAGGGCAAACAGGCCAAACCTTACCCCCTGTCATCGAAATAACAGGATAGGCTTTGTGCCTTACTGCCAGCCTATACAAGGGATGCATAATCTGCGGCATATTTTGGTCGAATATTACGCGCCGCAGGCGTATCGAATGAAACCCGCAAGGCCCTATTGGGTCATGCCGACGGTGATATTACCACCCAATTACTCAGTAGCAGAATTAAAAGAATTAATCACGGCTGTTGAGAGTATTCTGAGCCATAATATTGCCCAAACACCGACCCCGACGCTTGTAAAAAGGAACGTGCAGATGGAATGTAGAAAAATAAAAAAGGCCTTAGCAGTTGTTAATCGCCGACGCCTTGATATAGGGTGGGGTGGTGCTGGATTCGAACCAGCGACCAGTTGATTAGAAGCGTTTAGTTAAAAGCATTTAATTAAAAGCACTTAGCGAATATATAGTGAAAGGACAATGTATGACATCCCATTCCGCAGGCCAGCGTTTTAGTGAGGCCATTGCCAGTGAAAAGCCCCTACAAATTGTGGGCGCTATTAATGCCTATTCGGCGCGCCTGGCCGAAGCCACAGGCTATAAAGCGCTGTATATTTCGGGCGGCGGTGTATCGGCGGGCTCATGTGGCATTCCTGATTTAGGCATCACCTCGGTAGAAGATGTGTTAATCGATCTTCGACGCATTACCGATGTAACCGAGTTGCCGGTACTTGTTGATATCGATACTGGATGGGGTGGGGCATTTAATATTGCACGTACAGTGAAGTCGATGATTAAGAGCGGTGCCGCGGCGGTGCATATTGAAGATCAAGTTGCACAAAAACGCTGCGGACATCGACCCAATAAAGCCATTGTAAGTCAGGGTGAAATGGTTGACCGCATCAAAGCCGCGGTAGACGCGAAAACAGATCACAAGTTTGTGATAATGGCACGCACGGACGCCCTTGCAGTAGACGGTATGCAAGCTGCCATTGACCGCGCGTGCGCCTGTGTAGAAGCGGGGGCCGACATGATCTTTCCTGAAGCCGTGACCGAGCTAAAACAGTACCGGGAATTTGTCGAAGCCGTAAAAGTGCCGGTACTTGCCAATATAACTGAGTTTGGTTCAACGCCATTATTTACCACAGCGGAGTTAGGCAGTGTCGGCGTGAGTATGGCTTTATATCCGCTGTCTGCTTTTCGGGCTCAAAGTTTGGCCGCGTTGACAGTGTATAAGCATTTACGTGAAAAAGGCACCCAGCAAGAGTTGCTTACACTTATGCAGACCCGTATAGAACTATACGACTATTTGGGTTACCACGATTACGAACAAAAACTGGACGCACTGTTTGCTGCTCAAGTTGATGAGAATACTGAATAATCCCTAGATATTGAGTGAGATCCCTACCAAACACACAGTTAAAGAAAATATGAAACAAGATCTATCAAAAAAAGTAAAAAAATCAGTGGCATTATCGGGTACTGCTGCGGGTAATACCGCTATTTGCACCGTCGGTCGTAGCGGCAATGACCTGCATTACCGCGGTTACGATATTATGGATTTGGCGCAAAACTGCGAATTTGAAGAAGTCGCCTATCTATTAATTCATGGAAAACTGCCGACACAATCCGCTCTAAGTGCCTATAAACAAAAATTAAAAGCGCTGCGCGGTTTGCCGCGGCCAGTTAAACAAGCCCTTGAAGCCATACCTCCATCGGCCCATCCCATGGATGTTCTGCGTACCGGTGTATCGATCATGGGTACCTGTCTGCCCGAGAAAGAACAACATCCTGAATCAGAGGCCCGCGATATTGCTGACCGCATTATGGCCAGTGCCGGTTCCATGTTGTTGTACTGGCATCACTTTGCCGTCAACGGCAAGTCCATTGATGTCGAAACCGAGGATGACTCTATTGGCGGACACTTTTTAAATCTGCTTCACGGTGCGGTACCGCAAGCCTCATGGGTAAACGCCATGCATATTTCGTTAGTTCTTTATGCTGAACATGAATTTAACGCCTCTACCTTTACATCCCGCGTGATTGCCGGCACCAATAGCGATATTTACTCTGCTATTACCGGCGCCATCGGTGCCTTAAGAGGCCCCAAACATGGCGGTGCCAACGAAGTCGCCTTCGATATTCAAAGCCGTTACAGCAATGCCGATGAAGCGGAAGCGGATATCCGCCAGCGAGTTGCCAATAAAGAAATCATTATTGGTTTTGGCCATCCCGTTTATACCATTGGTGATCCACGCAATGTAATTATTAAGAAAGTTGCAAAAGACTTATCGGAAGAGAAGAGCAATATGAGACTTTACTCCATCGCTGAACGTTTAGAATCGCTGATGTGGGAAGTCAAAAACATGTTCCCCAATCTCGATTGGTTCAGCGCGGTAAGCTACCACATGATGGGCGTGCCTACTGCCATGTTCACGCCACTATTTGTGATTGCACGTACCGCAGGGTGGGCGGCGCATATTATTGAACAAAGGCAGGATGGCAAAATAATTCGGCCCGGCGCCAATTATACTGGCCCGGAGAATTTGGATTTTATAGAGCGTGCCCAACGGGACTAATATTGATGTGGCCTTCCATAGCTGCAATATACCACCCAGTTTAGAGAAAAGAATACACTGT
>JBCBZU010000370.1:0-2893 GCA_039815165.1 Pseudomonadota bacterium | reverse complement strand
TTTTCTATAAATCTCCCGCGTCGATTGTAACGGCTCATACAACCGGCGGCGCGGTGACATACCCATAAACAGTCTTCATCGTCGACACAAAGACCGTGTGGATAGCCATCTTGTTTGGAAATTCGACAAAGGTTATCGGTTTCAATGGGCTGACGATTTTCATTTAAAAAGGTCACAAAAATATAGCGAGTGCTGCGCGAGCTTTGGTAAAGCCTCGATCCATCTTTTGAAAAGGCCGGGGGTGCGGTACAGTCCCAATGGCGCCCTGGAACCCGTTGCATATCCATGGATGAAGACAGCTGATAAAGATTGCCTTTACTTTGTTTTTGCCCTAAATGTGTAAAAGACCAATAGTTGCCAAAGTTATCGGTAATACCGGCAATAGCTTCCTTGTTGGTTGTAAAGGGGTCGGGTTTTGAGATGTAGGTAACCCGCCGTGTGGCCATATCGTAAAAACCAATGCCATCTTCCAGTGTTGCAATAAAGCCGTGATTAATGCTGGGCGACAGGCTAAGAATGGGGGCATTAAGTTCACAAGCGGTAATTTCACCGCTTGCATCATTGTATTGATAAAGTTGGTGATTTTTGTTGTCCACCCAAAAAAGTGACTGCTGACTTGCAATCCACACAGGTGGGCCATTATCGCTGTTCTCTATTGTGGTAATACATTCAATTTGGGTCATAAATACCGAGTGCGTTCATTATTTTTTGTTTTTATTAAAGACTATTGCACATCTTATAAAGTCATTAATGTGATTTTTGCGTAAGCGGCCACGATTATATTGGTAACGTTTACATTTGGTCAATCATATAACAAGTTATCACTCTTTTTAAAAAAAGCAAATTTTATTAAATACGGCGAGTAGAGTTACGGATAATAAGGGAGTGTTCCAGGGTGGGCAAATGCCTTGTCACAGATTTGCCATCGATGAGTTCCAGCAGGTGTTGCATGGCGATATTGCCGATGATATCCATTGGACAATCAATGGTGGTAAGCGGTGGATCAGTCATTTCTGCATAACGAATATTACTAAAGCCGATTAGAGAAATATCTCCCGGTACTTTCAGGCCGAGTGATTTAATATGGTGTAAGGTTTCCATTGCGGTTTCGTCATCAGCACAGATGATGGCGGTTGGGCGCGATTGAGTATCCAACAGTCTGTGTAATTTTCTCTCTATGCTAAGGTTGTCCTGCTGATTGGATAACAAACGCCCAAATAAAGACAGCTTCGATTCCAGCATGGATTTTTGAAAACCGGATTGTTGCTCGCGAACCGTTAGTGGATCGTGGTCGCTGGCAATAAAAGCAATTGCTTGATGACCAAGATGAATCAAGTAGTCAGTGGCTTCTTGAGTCGCTTGTTTGTGATCAATGGTAATGCAGGGTAGTGAAGGTCTGCCTGCACTCAACTGGTGTGGCTCACAAGCAAGCACAATGGGCAATGATACATCCATATCAATATCCTGTTCATGCTCGGGCAAGCCGACTAATAACACAAAACCATCCGCCTGTTTGCATCGAATCATTTGTTCGTAATAGCTTAAAGGCAAGCTGTTAAAGCCC
Source organism: Pseudomonadota bacterium (assembly GCA_039815165.1). Classification (GTDB taxonomy): domain Bacteria; phylum Pseudomonadota; class Gammaproteobacteria; order Pseudomonadales; family Cellvibrionaceae; genus CANLBN01. Next base: position 1,329 of record JBCBZU010000370.1, on the reverse strand, counting down.
GCTTCTTTTACCAGCAAGTTGTAACTATTATTTTTGGCTGATTGATTGAGCTGTTGGATAATATCTTCATACAGCGGTGACGTTATATGGGGGCTTACAGCGATCACCAGCCCGGTCTTTCCCCGGCGTAAATTCTGAGCCAGAGCGTTGGGGGTGTAATTGATGCGCTTGATCGCAGCTTCTACCTTCTCCCTCGTCTGCTTGCTGACTTGGTTTGGGTTGTTGAAAAAACGCGATACGGTAGCAATCGATACACCCGCAATGTTTGCGACCTTTTTTATTGACATAGTAAATTCAAAGCTCTTGGCTTTTATTATTAAAATAGTAGTTGCTTTATCGTTGGGCTTATTTGTAGCTTTTTTAGCAAAGATGTGCAATATAATTAACGATGTTTTTGTTTTTTGGCGCGTATTACTTCTTTTTTGTCCGTTTTTTCATCTTTCCCTTCTTTCCCCATAGCCTTTGTTTTTCCCTGAATCTATCCCATTAAGGGTTTTTATCCGCTATTACCGGCTTGTTTGGCCTGAATAAGTGCCCAGTGTTGAACGGCTAAATTCGCTTTTATAATCGGTAAAATAGTTGCTGATGAAGGCATAAATCCTTACAATGGCGCCCATTTCTTAGTGGGAAAAATCTGTAGGTAAAAATCGCCTTGGCCTCGTTTTTATTACGGTGTCGAAAACACTGACCAATCCCCTTTTTCTTATTAAGCGATTATTGTTAATCACTATCACTGGGAGAACATGCTTGTGACCGTCGAACGCACACTTTCTATTATCAAGCCAGACGCCGTTGGCAAAAATGTCATCGGCGAAATCATCGCCCGCTTTGAGCAATCTGGTTTGCACGTTGTTGCTGCCAAAATGCTACATTTATCAAAGCAGCAAGCAGAAGGTTTCTATGCTGAACATGATGGCCGTCCTTTCTTTCCGGCGCTGGTTGACTTTATGACCTCAGGTCCAGTGGTTGTGCAGGTCCTGGAGGGCGAGAACGCCGTTGCTAAAAATCGCGAACTGATGGGCGCGACCAATCCACAGGAAGCCGAAGCCGGGACCATTCGTGCAGATTTTGCCAATTCTATAGATGCCAATGCGGTACATGGATCTGATTCGACTGATTCAGCGGCGCGGGAAGTGAGCTACTTCTTTGAGCATGATGAAATTTGCCCGCGTTAGATTTGTTTACCTCACAGCCTTATTCACTATAATTGAAGAGTCGTTGTGCCTGTTAAATGCGCAAGGGCTTTTTCTGTATTCGCGATGTGTATTCGCACTCCACTGACGTATTGCTGATAAACTGATCGTCTATGTCTGTTGAACTTGTTTCCTC
>JBCBZU010000362.1:0-2919 GCA_039815165.1 Pseudomonadota bacterium | reverse complement strand
CGTTGGTACAGTCTTGAACGCTGGTACAGTCTTGAGCGTTAATATCGTCTTGGTCGTTAGGTAACATCGCAAATAGGCTCCGCCCTTCTTAGCAGGCGATAAACCGACTAATGCAATCTGCGACTTCTGTAGAACACGCTTCCATATGCAGATAGTGACCATCATCAAATTCCTGCAGACTTGCCCGCAATCGTTTGATGGTGGCATCTATATCGATGTAAAAAGGTGATTGAGACTGGTTGGCGCGTTGTTTAAAGCCACGATCACCGACCAATACCAATACCTTAGCGCTTATCTTATCGAGAAAAGCACTAAGCTGTTCGGCCGTTAAGGCGATGGTGGATGGTGCCCACAATTTACCATCGGCATGCCAATGATAGCCTGCATCGCGCTTGACCAAGCCCCGCTGCGCCAGAATTTCAGCGGTTGCTTGAGTAATGCTACCGAATTCACTATGGCAGCGGGCATTAATAGCGGCTTGGTAAGTAGGGTAACACGACTGCTCGCGACGCACGCGGCGCTGCATCTCTTCAATACTAGTGGCCATACGCTCTGGTGCCTTTGAGGCATCCATTACCACGGGCACAATGGCATCAATCAATATGGTGTGGCTCACGCGCTGGGGGAAAACACCGGAGGCCAATACCGAAACCATCGCCCCTCGGGAATGGCCCATAAACGCAAAGCACTGCCAGCCCATCTGATCAGCAATGGCAAATAACTCGGCAATATCGCCCCATACTGAATAGTCACTCAAGCCTTGTCGATGGCTGCTGCGGCCATGCCCGGATAAATCCACAGCGACAATATGCGCGTCTGGCAACTGCTGCGCCAGGATGGAGAAGGAACCACAATTATCCAGCCAGCCATGAAGGGCCAATATAGGAAAACCACCAGGATCACCCCACTCTTGGGCGGCATAGTGAAAGCCATTGATAGTAAATGTGCGCTCTTTCGGTTCGATAGCTGTCATCAATCATAACCGTTCTAAAAACGGACTAGACCTCGGGGTGATGCAGCCACTTAAGCTCACCACAACGATAAGCCAGCAATTCCAGTTCTATGCAAGCAAGGGAACCTGTTCCCATTCGGTAGCGGCCAGGTTCAAGGTCAGCGAGGCGATCAACCAAGGTGCCCACATAGGGCTGGTGACCGACCACAAGAATGGTTTTGTTACACTCTTTTAGTGTATTCATAAGATGATCAGAGTTATCGGTGGGCGTTAGCCAGTCCTGTTGGATCACCGGCTTATTAATCACATCAGACAATATCACCGCTGTTTGTTGAGCGCGTACATAGGGACTTGACCATATTTCATCAATTGGTGCCAGCTTGTGCTGATACTGAGTCGCCATCGCCTGAACATCCGCCTGACCCTGAGGGGTAAGCTCTCTATTGGCATCCGCATCCGCACCTGCAGCCGCCTCGCCGTGACGCATAACAAATAATTGCATCAAGTGGCCTCCGCTTAATCCTCGGTCGACTCACTGTCTGGCCAATCGGCGAAGGGAAAGGGTTTGTCCTCAGTGTTATACGTAAGAAAGCGCAGAATTTGATAGATATACTGGGATAGACTGCTGCCAAAGTCGCGCAGCTTGTCATTGCCTTCACCGGTAATTAAACCCCACAAAAACTGCAACACCACCAGAGCCGTCATCACATAACCCACGACCCCAAGGATAATGGCAAATAACGCCATAAACACGAAGCGCAGCCAATGACCCACCGACAGCAGGCGCTGTTGCCAACGGGTTTCTTTTTCTGGCTGTGTTTCTGTGTTGTTGTTGTCATCGTTGTTGTCATCGTTTTCGACAACAGTGCCTTCAACAATATTTTTGTCATTCATCTCGTATTGCCCCCGTAAAGTCGACATCGCTATTTTGTTCACTTAGCATTAATTGCTTAATAATATTATCGGCAGTTTCACCCTGAAAAAGCAATGCATAAAGTGCATTTGCCAATGGCATATGCACTTTTAGTGCCTCCGCCCTCTCTTTCACCAAACGCAGGGTATTAACCCCTTCCACCACCTGGCGCACCTCCTTCAAAGCCCGGGTAAGTGATTTGCCTTCACCCATGGCATAGCCAACCCGATAGTTACGACTAAGAGTGGAGTTGCAGGTTAAGATCAAATCCCCCACCCCCGCCAGACCCAAAAAAGTCATAGGGTCGGCCCCCAAAGCATGGGCAAAGCGCCCCATTTCCGCCAGCGCACGGGTCATTAACAGGGCCATGGTATTGTTGCCATATTGCCTCGCCTGGGTCATGCCCGCAATAATGGCATATATATTCTTGAGGGCACCAGCGAGTTCAACACCATAACAGTCTTTACTGGAATAAATGCGAAATTTACCCGAACTCAACAAGCTTTGTACAGTTTCGACCAATAAATGATTTGTACTGGCCACTACGGAGCCGGTAATCTGTCCTTGTATCATTTCCCTGGCAAAGTTAGGTCCACTCAATACGCCGATGGCCAGATCGTCAATTCGGCGCCCTAGTTCCTGTTCAAGAATTTGACTCATCAGAATAAAGCCATCCCGACTAATACCCTTGGTCGTGCTAATCACCATCACTCCTGGGCCCATAAAAGGTCTGGCAGCGCACACAACCTCACGGAATACCGCACTGGGAACAGAGACAAACACCACATTGGCACCGCTCAGTGATTTCTCTAAGTCGCTGGTGGCAACTAAGGTATCCGCCAGGTTAAAGCCGGGAAGATAATGGGCATTTTCTCGGCTTTGCTGGACCTGCTGGGCACGTTTAGCATCACGCATCCACAAGTGAGTATTAAAACCATTGCTGGCGATAACATTAGCAATGGCGGTACCAAAACTACCGCCACCCAATACCGTTACGTGAATCGATTTTGTCATTCAATCATACTTATTATTCGTTGCCATGGCACGAATAAGG
>JBCBZU010000055.1:0-8532 GCA_039815165.1 Pseudomonadota bacterium | reverse complement strand
CCACCAGTAGAGGAAAAAATCCAGGATAATTAAATCAATAATAATCATCCACGGTGATTGCAGCCACTCTGGGCGCCATGAGTAAAACTGGCTGCTGAAAAAAACAGTCAGCGGTAAGATCAGTAGCGGCGAGAGAACAACATTAATCGCCGATATACTGATATTGCTCATTAGCCTTGAGCGCAGCACCTTAAGCGAAAACCAGTCGGGGTAGCGAGCGGCCCTACTCAGTCTTTCCGCGATAAAAACGCCGATAAACCATAGGGCAATAATCAAGGCTTTATAACTAATTAACAGGCTCATAGCCAGACTTGGGTGAAAACCATTTTAATTGAGAATGCAGGCTCACAACACCACCAATAATCAATAGGGTTGGAGCATGGACATCCTGATCCTTAATCAGTTCCGCCAATGTGGCTAATGTGCCGGTAATCACCCGTTGATTGGGGGTTGTGCCCTTTTCGATTAAAGCCGCAGGTGTAGCGTGCTCTCGCCCGCGATCAATCAGCTCTTGGCAAATGGGTTCTAAGTTCATTAGGCCCATATAAAATACCAGTGTTTGATGACTGTCTAGTAAGGAGTCCCAGGGGAGGTCAATACGGCCATTTTTAGTGTGGCCGGTAATAAAGCGTACCGACTGCGCATGGTCTCGATGAGTTAAGGGAATACCTGAATAGGCAGCGCAGCCGGATGCCGCCGTAATGCCGGGAACCACTTGAAAGGCAATTTGATTTTCCGCAAGCAGCTCAATTTCTTCGCCGCCACGGCCAAAAATAAAAGGATCTCCGCCTTTTAAACGCAGAACTCGCTGGCCTTTTTTTGCAAGATCGACCAAGAGTTGATTAATTCCCTGCTGCGGCACTGCATGATCGGCGCGACGCTTGCCCACATAAATACGCTCAGCATCGCGGCGTACTAAATTTAATACAGGCTCGCTGACCAGGCGGTCATACAAAACCACATCGGCTTGCTGCATTAATCGCAGCGCTTTAAAGGTCAGTAAATCAGGATCACCGGGGCCGCCGCCCACTAAATAGACCTCTCCATCCAAGGCACCGCTTTGGGTATTATTATCCAATAAGGCTTGAATATCCGCCTCGGCTGCCTGCAATTGACCCGCAAAGGCTTTTTCTGCAATGGGGCCGTTAAAAACCTGTTCCCAAAAGCGCAAGCGCTGTTCCCCGGAGCGTATTGTATTTTTAACCGCATTGCGAAAGCGGCTGGCAATAGATGCCAATGATCCATAAGTTGACGGCAGCATGGCCTCTAATTTGGCGCGCACTTGTCGGGCCAGTACCGGGGCGTCACCACCGCTGCTAATCGCGATCAGCAGCGGTGATCGATCGACAATAGCGGGGGTAATAACGCTGCACAGGCTGGGTGAATCGACAACATTTATTGGCAAACGTCTGGCCATGGCTTCCGCCGACACCTGCGCGTTAACCGCATCATCATCCGTTGCGCAAATAATCAATATGCCTGTCGTTAGGTCGTTCGATTGGTAAGGTCGAAAATGGCAGGCGCCGCCACTATGGCTAACCAACTGTTGCAGTTCGTCGGTAATATAGGGTGCAACCACGTGCAGGCATGCGCCGGCCTTGGCTATTAAGCGCGCCTTGCGAGTTGCAATACTGCCACCACCGATAATAAGGCAGTCTTTCTTTTTTAAATCAAAAAAGAAGGGCATAAAATCCATCGTAGTTACCTGCTGGGAATCCTCGCTATGGCCGGGGTGGTATGGATTTTGTCATCACCAATAAAATCAATACGCTGTCACTATGAGACCTTTGCACGGAAAGAGGGAGTTTATAGGTAATAAATGACCGATTGAGTACATTTTTAACGCCGCATAAGAGCAAAATGGCTTTCGTTTAAAGGTCTCACTATATTTTTTCAACGCCACCCATGTAAGCGCGCAATACCTCGGGGACAGTAATAGAGCCATCTCGTTGTTGATAGTTTTCCATAATTGCCAATAAGGTTCGCCCGATTGCCAAACCCGAACCATTTAAGGTGTGCAGCAGCTCTGGTTTACCAGTTTCGGGATTACGATAGCGCGCCTTCATGCGGCGCGCCTGAAAATCTTTAAAGTTGCTGCACGAAGAAATTTCTCGATACTTTTGTTGAGACGGTAGCCACACTTCAATATCATAGGTCAGTGCCGAGGAAAAACCGATATCACCACCGCATAATATGACTGTGCGATAGGGCAGATCCAGTTTTTGTAAGATCTTTTCAGCACAGGCGGTCAGTTCTTCTAAGGCGTGTGCGGAATCTTGTGCTTTAACAAAGTTAACTAATTCGACTTTTTCAAATTGATGTTGCCGGATCATGCCGCGGGTATCGCGCCCATGACTGCCCGCTTCACTGCGAAAGCACGGCGTATGGCATACTAATTTAATCGGTAAATCGCTTGCCTCTTGTAGTAGTTCATCACGCAAAAGATTGGTCACGGGCACTTCGGCAGTCGGGATCAAATACAGGCCGCGTTCGTCATTGGTTTTAAATAAATCCTGCTCGAACTTAGGCAGTTGCCCTGTACCGAATAATGACTCCTTATTGACCAGAAAAGGCACATAAATTTCTTTATAGCCGTGTTCTTCTATGTGAGTATTTAGCATAAATTGAATCAGCGCACGGTGTAGGCGCGCGATATTGCCTTTCATGACGGCAAAACGCGAACCGCTTAACTTGGTTGCCACTTCAAAATCCAGCTCGCCTTGCTGTTCGCCAAGGCTAACATGGTCCTTAAGCTCAAAATCGACGTCGCGGGGAGTGCCCCAACGGCGAATTTCCACATTGTCTGCTTCATCTTTGCCCTCTGGCACTGCTTTGTCGGGCACATTGGGCAGGGTGCTGAGCAGAGTGTTTAATTGTTCCTGTATTGATTTAAGCGATTCTTCGGCGGTGGTCAGTTCTTGTTTTAGGTTTTCAACCTCGGTTAACAGTGGCGCAATGTCTTCACCCTTGGCCTTGGCCTGACCAATGTGTTTAGCGCGGGTATTGCGCTCTTGCTGTAATGCTTCGGTGCGCACTTGCAAGCTTTTGCGTTCGCTTTCTAATGCGTTTAACGCCTGCACATCTAGCATAAAACCGCGTTTTTGAAGGGCCTTTGCAAGGGTTTCTGGTTCCGCGCGAACCAACTTCGGGTCTAACATAGCTTAGTTATTCTTCCGCATGGTAAAAACAGGATTATCAAGTTGTGGCACAATAAAACTATGCAACAGCTTGATAAACCTGTTTTTTATGCTTGGTTTGTCCTCGTTTAAGGGCTTTTTTGCGGTCTTTGTGTACCGCTGCCTTATTAAAGCGGCGGGCATATTTTGCCACCGGGTTGTTGCTTGCTGAGCGTTTCATTGTTTGTTCCTCTTTTTCGTTTCAATGTGGTTTCAATGTAGTTTCAATTCAGCGTCAATCGATAATTTTGTTAAAGCAGTCGCTGTAATACCTGTATTGTGAGCGCAACGGCCAGCAGGCAAGTTATTACTGAGCTTACAGTATAGATAAGGCTGATATAAACCTGACCTTGCTGCCACAATAAAAATGCATCCAGAGCAAAGCTTGAGAAAGTGGTGAGAGCACCCAAAAAACCAACCATTAGTAAAGGTCGCCACTGTTCGGCAATAAGACCCTTATCAACAATCACCACGTAACACAGACCAATCAATAGCGAACCGCTGACGTTGGCCCACCAGGTCGCCCATGGAAAACCATGGGTCCCTGGCGGCAGTAATTGGGTAATGCCATAGCGGCACAGTGCGCCCAGTGCACCACCAATGGCAACAATAATCCATTGCATGGTTATACCCTACTGTTTGCGGTCATGGTCGTCATTGGGGTAGCGCTGCTCAGTACTTTGGCGATCCTGCTCCTGTAAGTAATTGAGTTTTTCTCGTATCTTGCTTTCCAGGCCACGCTCCACAGGAAAATAGTAACGTTTATTGGCCAGCGGCTCGGGAAAGTAGTTTTCACCGGCTGCATAGGCATTGGGTTCGCTGTGGGCATAGCGGTAATTGGCCCCGTAGTCCAGTTGCTTCATCAGTTGAGTCGGCGCATTGCGTAAGTGCATTGGCACCTCATAGTCAGGCAGTTGCTCTATATCTGCCTTCACTGAATTAAAGGCATTATACACGGCATTACTTTTGGGCGCTGCTGCCAAATACAGTACGGCTTGAGCAATGGCAAGTTCTCCTTCGGGGCTGCCGAGCCTTTGCTGAATATCCCAGGCATTGAGACTGATATCCAGCGCACGGGGATCGGCATTGCCGATATCCTCTACCGCCATACGCACGACACGGCGAGCGATATAGAGTGGATCACAACCACCATCGAGCATGCGCATACACCAGTACAAGGCCGCATCGGGCGATGAACCCCGGACCGATTTGTGCAGTGCTGAGATCTGCTCATAGAAGATATCACCGCCTTTGTCAAAACGGCGGGGGTCATCCGCGACCACTTCTTTAACTGTCTCCATGCTGATTTGCCGATCAGCCGCTAGATCACTGGCAATTTCCAGCAGATTTAAGCCACGTCGCGCATCGCCATTGGCGGCAATCGCGAGTATTTCAAGGGCGTCATCATTGCATTGGATATCCAATTGTCCCAGTCCGTTGACCCGATTCGTTACTGCCTTGCGAAGAAGCACGCGTATATCCGCTGCCTGCAAATTCCGCAGACGGTAGACCCGGCAGCGGGATAGCAGCGCATTATTCAGTTCAAAAGAAGGATTTTCGGTGCTGGCGCCAATAAAGGTTACGGTGCCATTTTCTACATAGGGCAAAAAGGCATCTTGTTGTGCTTTGTTAAAGCGGTGCACTTCATCGACAAACAGCAGGGTGGACTTACCCTGTTGTTGGTGAAGCTCGGCAAGTGAGATGGATTTACGGATATCTTTAACACCTGACATAACGGCTGACAGCGTTTCAAAGTGTGCATCAATGGCCTTTGCCAGCAGTTTAGCCAATGAGGTCTTTCCCACTCCGGGAGGGCCCCAAAAAATCATCGAATGTATTTGCTGTTGATCAATGGCATCCCTTAAGGGCTTGCCCGGGCTCAGCAGGTGCTGCTGTCCAACAAAGTCGGCTAAGGACTGCGGGCGCATCCGCGCCGCAAGCGGCATCGATACAGGTGCTTGCGCTTGGTCGAACAGGTCTTTACTCACCGGTTCTATTGATCCACAAGAACATCGACGCCCTCGGGCGGGGTGAATTGAAAACGCTTGCTATCTAACTTAGGGTTAAGCGCCACTGAAGAAAAAGAAAAGGTTGTGGTTTGCTCTAAGCTATCCCGTAGCTGCATTTGTTCAATGATGCCGCGGTTAAACTGGAGCTGCAAATGCGTAAATGGACTATCACTTGCCAGGGGTATCAGTTCAAAAGCCAAAGGGGTTTTATCAAGCTTATTAACGGTATAATTTTGCTTAATTTTATCGGCGTTACCGCTCAGCAACAATGCCGGTGATTGATCGATCACTTGTTCATAAGGGCGAATGGTGACTTGTTCTAAATCGGGGTCATAAAGCCATACATTGACCAGGTCTGATACCACTAGCTGGGGAAAAGGCGCCTGTGTGTCCCAATAAAAAAATCCCGGTTTTTTCAGTAAGAAAGCACCTGAAGAGTTTTGCAATTGTTCACCCTTTTCATTGACAAGTGATTGAGAAAAATCACCGCTTAAGCTTTCATAGTTTTTCAGCAAGCGAACAAGCTCATCGGTATCGCCGTCTGCATTGGCGTAAAGCGCTTGCAGTAAAAAAATGTTTAGCAAGATAAAAAATAGTCTGTTTTTCATATTTTCTGTAGTCGTATTGTTGGTTTTCCTTAGAATGACATGCCGCGCATGAATCTATGGTGAATATTGGGCACCGCTAACAGTGGAGTTTTCCCTGCACTGTAAAAATGGGTCATTGTCGTGAGCTGTAGACGGCTAACGTGTTTTCTATTAGTGCCTGTTTAACTGTGGTCACCTGCTAAGATAAATCCGCGTACTGTTTAGAGCTGCCTTAGGATTATTTGGGTGGTGGTGGCGCCAACACCTCTCGGGCACCATTGTGCCCTGCCTCACTGACAACACCCGCTGCTTCCATGGTTTCGATCAGTCTGGCCGCCCGATTGTAGCCGATACGTAACTTTCGCTGCACTGAAGAGATCGATGCTTTTCGCGAATCGGTAACAAAGGCGACTGCCTCGTCATACAGCGCATCGCCCTCACCCGCTTGTTCTTCGTTGCCGTCAGTGGCAAGACCGGGAACTGGAATGCTATTGGTCGCCGTTTCATCAATAACGCCATCCAAATAATTGGGCTCACCACGGCGCTTCCAATCGGCAACAACATTATGCACTTCGTGATCATCCACAAAGGCGCCGTGAACGCGGGTGGGCACGCTGGTGCCTGCGGGCAAATACAGCATATCCCCGTGACCTAACAATTGCTCTGCGCCCCCTTGGTCCATAATGGTTCTTGAATCCACTTTTGACGATACCTGAAAGGCAATGCGGGAGGGCACATTGGCTTTAATTAAGCCGGTAATCACGTCCACCGAAGGCCGTTGGGTGGCCAACATTAAGTGTATGCCGGCGGCACGGGCTTTTTGGGCGATACGGGCAATGAGCTGTTCCACTTTTTTACCGACGATCATCATCATATCGGCAAATTCATCGATCACCACCACGATTGCCGGTAATGTTTCCAAAGGCGGTGCGGTGGCGTGTTCTACACCGGCCTCGTATTCTTCTTCAGGCCGCCATAGCGGGTCTAACAGCGGTTGACCTTTTTTGATGGCTGCATTGACTTTTTTGTTATAACCCGCAAGATTGCGTACGCCTAAAGCGGCCATTAATTTATAGCGACGCTCCATTTCACCCACACACCAGCGCAAACCGTTGGACGCGTCTTTCATATCGGTAATAACAGGCGTTAGCAAATGGGGAATACCCTCGTAAACCGAGAGTTCCAACATTTTGGGATCAACTAAAATCAAACGCACCTCTTTTGGCGTCGATTTATAGAGCAAACTCAGCAGCATTACATTAATGCCCACGGATTTGCCGGAGCCAGTCGTACCGGCAATCAGCAAGTGAGGCATTTTAGCAAGGTCGGCAACAATGGGCTGACCCGCTATATCATGACCTAGGGCAAGTGTGAGTGGTGATTTGGCGGATTCGTAAACGGCGGATGACAGTACTTCACTCAGTCGTACCATTTCTCTGTGTTGGTTGGGGATTTCAATGCCCATGACGGTTTTGCCAGGAATGACTTCGACAACGCGCACACTGATTACCGCCATTGATCGCGCGAGATCTTTTGCCAGATTGGTAATGCGACTCGCTTTCACACCGGGTGCCGGTTGAATTTCAAAGCGAGTCACCACTGGACCCGGTAACACCGACACCACTTCTGCGCTTACCCCGAAGTCTTGCAGTTTTAACTCCAATAAGCGCGACATGGCATCCAGCGACTCTTCCGAATAGCCTTTGCCGTGATCGACATTGCGTTGGTCTAATAGACTAATAGGCGGTAATTCGCCGGTAACGGGTGTATCAAATAAGGTGGTTTGCTTTTCTCTTTCGATACGTTCGCTAACAATAGGTTTGTCAACGGCTTCAATTGTCGGTGGAATACGCTGCTGCGCTTTTTTCAATGTGTTAGTGACTTTTTCTTTGCGCAATTGCACCCTTGTTTCAAGGTGTTTTTGTTGCTGTCGCTGTTGTCGGTAGTGCCCGACACGATTTTTTAACCAGGCAATGAATTGTAATGTATAAAAGCCAATCCCATCCATCAGCCCTAACCAGGACAAGTCGGTAAAAATAGTAATACCAAACAGACCAAGTGCCAGCAACAGCAGGTTCGCGCCCACAAAGCCAAAGGCATTTTCAACCGCATTCGCCACGGTTAAACCGAGGATACCGCCATTGGATGTGGGTAAATTTTGGCTTTGTTCACCAAATTGTAAGCTGACTAATGCTGTCGCGGCAATCACCAATAGCACTAAGCCAATGATACGCACGCCGAATAACAGAACATCAACACCCGCGGCTTGGTTGCGCTCAATGATGACTCTCCATATACGATAGGCAATCACCAACGGGAACAGATAAGCAATATAGCCAAATAATGAAAAAAATACGTCGGCAACCCATGCCCCTGTTGGCCCTGCTGTATTCTGAATGTTATTTGAGCTGCCGGTACTCCACCAGCCAGGATCGCTTTGGCTGTAAGAAGAGAAAGCCAGTAATAAGTAAACACACAAGAGCAACCAGCCGATAAGTGCTCCCTCTTTTACTATATGTAACAAGGTATGCCGTGCGGGAGATGATTGATTCATATTGAGATAATTTTATACCTTGTTGTCCAGGCCAGATTATCCATTGAAACACGAAAGTCTATACAAGTGAAAATTGCTCACCGGCAACCAGGTGCACATCAACAAGCCAGGGTGTTTTTTCGTGCCCAATCGATAACTTGAGATTAACAATCTCTATAAATGTCTAATTACGCCAAAAAAATGAGTGTAATAACCCAAGATAGCAT
>JBCBZU010000486.1:0-1846 GCA_039815165.1 Pseudomonadota bacterium | reverse complement strand
GCACGAGGGGCACGGTGCCTCGGTCGCAGAGGCGGGAAGCCGGGGCCGATTAAATGCATAGGTTTGCAGTGCGGTATGAAATTCTGCTGAGCAATCAGCAATGGGTGAATGGAAGGCGGTGGGTACCGATAGCCGTGTGAAATGGATTTTTTGTTGATTGAGTTTTGCTTCAATCATTTCCAGATCGTTAAGCGCTCCGGTAATCACGCTTTGGCAATTGCTGTTGTGGTTTGCCACTTGCACAGAGCATGGGTTTGCTGCTAGTAGCGATTTAAGCACTGTAATGTCGGCATTAACGGCTGTCATGCCGCCAGAGGATTGCGAATGTTTAGCCGCATCACTCATTAACTGACTGCGTAGTTTGGCCAGCGCAAAGTAATCGTCTTCTGAGGTGATGACACCCGCCAGGTATAAGGCCGTCAGTTCACCAAAACTATGGCCTGCTACATGATTAGGTGTTATACCCAATTTTTCCAATAAGCGGATATGCGAAAGGCTTAAATTGGCAATCGCCGGCTGTATTGTGGAGACGCTGTTTAGGGTAACCTGCTGGCTGAGTAACTCCGATTCTGAATATGCATTCTTGGGATATACATAATCAGCGGTGCTTTTATGACTGGCATTACTGGGATTACTGGCATTACTGGCATTATTGCCATTGCTGATAATAAATTGATCACTAAATTTATCCCAAGGCGCGCGCGCGCAATCAAATTGATTGATAAGATCGCGCCCCATATTCAGGTACTGACTGCCTTGGCCGGCACACAGGAAGGCTATATCGCCTTGTTTTTTGTTTGTACTGTAGTAAATACTGTTGGGCAGGTTAAAATCCTTCTCTTTTTTTATGGCATCGATAGTTTTTTGAACTTTATCGGCCAGTGTTGAGCGATTACTCAGGGTTGCCAGTAACGTAACCCGATACGGAAAAGTAGCCTTGAATTGACATTGGCTATTGCGACTTTCTACAACAAAGGCATCTTTATTTTGCTTGGCACATAAGCGTTTGAACGATTCGAGTTTCTCGACGAGAGACTCAGTCGATTCTGCGCTGTAGCAAAACAGGTGCTCACTGTCGTCTTGGTACTGGTAAAAGCGTTTTGTCTCTCCCTTATATTCCTCCACAGTAATATGGAAGTTGCTTCCACCAAAGCCAAACGAGCTCACGCCAGCCTTACGTGCCGTTTTCGAATTAAGAATCCAAGGGCGTGGTTCCGTATTCAGATAGAATGGAGAGTGTTCGATATTGAGCGCGTGACTAGGCTCGTCTATCTTTATTGTGGGGGGCAGGACTTTGTGATGCAGCGCCATTGCCACCTTAAATAATCCCGCTGCACCCGCAGTTGATTTCGTATGTCCAACTTGTGATTTTATAGTGCCTAGCGCGCAGCGTTGTTTTTCTTGATTATCGCCCATGGCGTGCACCAGCCCCATAAATTCGGCTTTATCGCCGGCAATGGTGCCGGTGCCGTGGGCTTCAATAAGACCTACCTCAGACATGGGGTAACCGGCTTGTTGGTAAGCGCGATTAATGCAGAGCGATTGGCCCTCTGCCACCGGCGCATAAATACTTTTACCCCTACCGTCTGATGAAGACCCAAAGCTGTTAATCACCGCGTAAATTTCGTCACCATCGCGCTTGGCATCGGCTAATCGACGCAGTGCAAATAACACCGTGCCTTCACCTAATATGGTGCCGTCAGCCTTGTTAGAAAATGGACGCGCGTCACCACTTTTTGATAGGGCCGGGGTTTTTGAAAAACACATAAACAGCGACCCGTGAATTACAGGCAGGCACCTCCGACATGGTCATTACGGGCGGTGTTGATGCCATTAATACCGTGTT
>JBCBZU010000345.1:0-3054 GCA_039815165.1 Pseudomonadota bacterium | reverse complement strand
GTCCTGGCATTGATCCCACAATAGAACAAAGTGTATGCGAGCTATTTTTCACAACCAAAGAGCAGGGGACGGGTATTGGTCTATCAGTGGCAAAAATTGTGGCCCAGTCCCACGGTGGTTGGTTTAGATTGAGTAACCGCCCAGATGGTGGCGCTTGCGCGTGCCTGTCTATTCCTATCATTGAAGATGCTATCCTGCAAAACATTATCAAGCCACCGGGTGCTGGTTCCTGGGAACCTGCCGGTTATGAGGAATAAATTATGTCTTCGTTCGCTAATGACGTGCAAACAGAAATCAGTTCTAAAGTCCTTGTTGTTGAGGATGACCCCTCACTGAGAGAGGCACTAGAGGATACCTTGACTCTGGCTGAATACACCTCACTCAGTGCCGCTAATGTTGAAGACGCTTTAAGGCTCTTAGCCAAACACCCTGATATCGCAATGATTGTTTCAGACGTGAATATGGGGAAATTGACCGGCCATGACTTACTTCGCCAGGTAAAATCGGATTATCCCCACATTCCGGTATTGTTGATTACCGCCTATGCCAGTGTTCGGGATTCAGTGGATGCTATTCGCAATGGCGCCATTGACTATCTGGTTAAACCCTTTGAGCCAAAAGCCCTGGTCGGTATTGTTGCTAAACAGCTGGATGGCCGTCAAGAGCAGGGGCAGGGAGAGCCAATTGCCAAGGCGGCTTCTAGCCAAAAGTTATTGCAGCTTGCAAATCGGATGGCACAGACAGATTCTACCGTGCTTATTGTTGGAGAGTCAGGCACTGGCAAAGAAGTGCTCGCACGCTATATCCATCAGAAATCGCCACGGGCCAAGAAACCACTGATTGCAATTAATTGTGCCGCCATTCCTGAAAATATGCTCGAAGCAATGTTATTTGGCTATGAGAAAGGCGCATACACCGGTGCCTATGCCAGTGCTCCAGGTAAGTTTGAACAAGCCAATGGCGGTACTCTGCTATTAGATGAAATATCAGAAATGGATATGGGACTACAGGCTAAGCTATTGCGCGTGCTACAAGAAAAATAAGTGGAACGACTGGGCGGCCGCAAGACCATTTGTCTTGATGTGAGAGTCATTGCAACCTCCAATCGGGATATGCAGCAAGCAGTTGCTGAAGGGCGCTTCAGAGAGGACCTTTACTATCGTCTCAGTGTGTTACCTCTGCATTGGCAGCCATTGCGTGAGCGGCAGCAAGATATTCTACCGTTGGCGAATTTATTGTTAAGTAAACATGCTCATAAACAAAAACGTGCAGGGGTAACGTTGGCCACATCGGCCCAACAGGCACTGCTGAACTATCCATGGCCGGGTAATGTACGCGAATTGGATAATGTCATTCAACGTGCATTAATACTGCAAGCGGATACCTCCATAGAACAGGACGATCTTGGTTTACAGCTTCTATCCGGCCAACATTATAATGTTAATCCAATAGATAAGCTTCAGCATATCAACCAGTTGGATGGTAGCCGCGATACTGGGGTTAAGCAAGACCTAGTGGGTACAGATGATACCAGTGTTTGTTTAGGTGATGATCTTAAGCAACGTGAATTTGAAATTATTGTCGATACCCTTAGAGAGGAAAGAGGCAGCCGTAAACATACCGCAGAGCGCTTGGGAATTAGCCCTCGTACATTGCGGTATAAACTGGCCAAAATGCGGGAAGTTGGCTTTGATTTGGATGAATTAATCACAATTATCTAAACGGTAAATATATAGCGGGTGCCCGTCCGAAAACGACTATGGTCTACAATCAAAAGCCTGCCATTTACCGTTAAAATACTGAAAAAGTTTTTGTTGTCCACTTGCCCACCGGGAACCCTAGGCTACGCACGGGCACTGGTTAACACTTTTTATAATTAATGCGAATATGCTCATCATTAACTAACAAAAAAATGTATATAAAAATGCTTGACCTTGCATCCCAATCAATATTATTTTGAACACTAAATAGTCAACTTTGAAATTTGCTTACTGGAATCGACAAGAGACAATTGAGGCTAAGCAATACTTTGCGATTCACAAATGACGGTTAACTGAATCCTAGATAAAACCCATGCTTGGGTTTCATCCTTCGGGCAAGCGCGAAATCGCTCCCGGCGATCACTTCGGTTGATATAGAAGCTGGATATGGCGTGTTTGCTGGCGGATAAGCCGACGAGCGGGGAAAAATCAGAGACGAATCTGCAGGGCAGCCGATTTGAATAGCTAGAGGATACTTTACAGGCGTAAATTCTTTACAAACCTAAAGAAGATAGTACAAATTGTGATTTTGCGCCCAGTTTTTTGCTGCGACTCTGGGTATTTTACATGGAGAGAAATACTATAAAGCCTTAGGTAAAGGCTGAACTAGGGATGTAGCGTGTACACAAAAGCCAGGAAGATATTTTTTAAGGCTAACTAAGTAGTTTGCGTTAACAAACTACATTGGAAGTTGATACTTATTGGCCATACATAGTTGTAATTGCCCACTGGGTAAATATGTAGGAGATGTATATATGAGTAAAGCTGTTTCTTCTTCTGAACCATCTGAATCTGATGGTGATTTTATTGATATTACCGATGATGATGCGGTAAATGATGATGGCCTAGATCCATCACCATTATCCGCTGACAGTTCGCAATTTACTGATTCTCGTCGGCGACTCGAAGCCCGAATAGCTGAACGTCAGCTACAGAAAGATATTCAGGAATTTAATTTCGACTTCTGACTAGTCGTTAATTCAAGAATATCCCCACAGGTGTACTTGCCACTGCAAGTGCACCCAGTCCCTTTTTATCCTCAACTTTTTATTATTACACTAAAGTATTATTGACGGAGTTTTCCGTCCATAAACAACTATAGCTTGCAGTTACTAACGGGGCACTTGAAAAGAATACACTGTCATTTCAAACACGCGGTCATTGCGTCCCTGTACGCTCTACGTCGGCTCCTGCCGCCGAAGGTTTGAAATGACAGTGTATTCTTTTCTCTAAACTGGGTAGTAAACACTTTAATACAGGTTTTGCTATGAACTGTTGGTTGCTATTAACCCGG
>JBCBZU010000082.1:0-7437 GCA_039815165.1 Pseudomonadota bacterium | reverse complement strand
TTAACCAACCCATTTGTTTACGCCAAACTCTTAGAGGTATTCTGGCGAGTATGGTAGTGATAACTAGCATTAAAGCCAGGAACGACGGTAACGTAGGCGTCTAACTCGGACCAATGAGGCTCCATAGTGCTCATTTCCTTGCGCAGGGCCATAATTTCGTCATTGGATTTGCGCAGTATTCCCCCAATCAGCCCGTTAATGCCCGGCACAGCGGCCGCGCGATTGTACCAGCGTGGCCCCGACAGGGCTGGGTCCAGCGCTCCTGCAAGCAGTAATAAGCCATCGACCGCATGGGGAAAATCCATCACCACCCTGGGCGCGAGGGACGAGCCCAATGAGTGACCGACTAAGATAAGGGCTTGGTTGTTATTGCTTTGTTTCAGTTGTTTCGCCAAGGCTGCAATGATGGCTGCCTGCTCAGCGAAGCTGGCAATCGATTTAGGCTTTTCTCTACCCTTGGCCAAGGTAGAATGTCCCCAGCCAGGCCGGTCGATCACAACTACCTGAAAGCTTTCCAATAATTGCTCGTTGAGTAGGTAGCGGGCATATTGTTTCCAGTTGCCGGGGGTGCCGTGAATGATAATCAAGGCGGGCTTTTGTGTATCGCCATTGGCTACATAGAACAGGCGATTATCGTCTACAACAAGGCTTTGCCTGCGTAAACTGGGGTGATGCTTAACCTGTTGTTCGAATAGCACTTGCTCTTGCTTAATCACCTTGGGGGCAAAGCAGCCTGCGAGTATAACAGACGATAGTAAAGCAAGGATTCTTATCATGTTTATATTCCAGCCAACAAGTCTAAAACACGTACTGCCCATATCTGTGAATTAAGCTAAGCATGGGGCTTTGTACATTGGTAATGAACACTAAGCACACAGGCGTAGGCTGGCATCAGTGGGCCTTTTCTTTTTTATTTTCCATCGCCTGAACAAACAGTGCATCAAAATTAATTGGCGGCAGCATAACTGGCGGAAAGCTACCTTTTACCAAGGTGCTGTCAATGGTTTCGCGCGCATAGGGAAACAGAATACTAGGGCATACTGTATTTAATACGCGGGACAGGTTTTTACCCTTAGCCCCTTGAATGAAAAATAATCCTGCCTGCTGCACTTCCACCAGAAAGGCCGGTTTGTCGTCGACCTTGGCGGTAATGGTCAGCTTTAAAACGGCTTCATAGAGATTGTCCGCAATTTTCTTAGACTCAGTGGCGAGTTCTTGATCGACTTTGGGTTGAATTTGTGTAGTGAAGGCCTGTGCGCCTATAGGGGCTTCATAAGAGAGATCTTTTAGATAAATACGTTGAATAATAAATTGGTGTTCTTGATTTTCTTCTGGTGCGGCGGCGGCGGGTGCCGCTTGGCCTGTGGGTTCCGTTGCGTCTGTCATGGTTCAGTGTTTCTCTTAAAATAAAATATATAACTCGTTATGGGGATAACAGTGACTCTAGCTCACCTGCGCGTTCCAGTGCGTACAATTCGTCACAGCCACCCACGTGTTGCTGTCCAATCCAAATTTGAGGTACGGTTCGGCGTCCACTTTTTTCCATCATTTCTTGTCTTAGCGCGGTATTACCGTCCACGGCAATTTCGATGAAGTCAGCGCCTTTTTTACTGAGCAACTGCTTGGCGCGAATGCAAAATGGGCACCAACGGGTGGTGTAAATGGTTATCTCTTTCATCGCTGCAACCGCAGTTGAATACAGATGCGCGGATAGATCAGGTTCCAAGATAGGGCTTTACTTGCCAATGGGAGTACATACGCGAGAGCGCCGTATTGTGGCCTTAGCTTGCGGTTAAAGTGGTGTCTTGTCTTAGTGACCAGTTGGTGGGTAAATATGGCGCATAGTAAGATTGTTTGCATAACACTCTCTAAAGTCAGAAGTAGGCACTTAACAGCTCCATAAGTGGGGCTTATTTCACCAAAGGCAAGCCGTCTTGTTTCCACTCGCTCATGCCACCGCGCATACGCGCGGTGTTGTAGCCTTCTTTCAGTAATATGCGACCCACGCTGCCGGCATGTTGGCCCATGTGGTCGGTAACGATAATCTGTTTGTCTTTGTATTTTTCAAGCTGCGACAGGCTGTTGGCGACTTTGGCGTGGGGAATATGAATGGCATTGGCGACATGGCCTGCATCAAACTCTTTTTTGTCGCGCACATCGATCAAAACGCCTTTATCTGCGTTCATGACCTGAATCACTTCACTTAATGAGAGTTTGGCACCGCCGGCACTGGCTTCTCTGCGGTAGAAAGCCGCACCTAAGATCAACAAAGCCCCTATCAGTACCGGATTCTCTTGCATGAATACAAGAATGTCGTTTTCCACGGTTTACCTCTATCTCTATATAGTTACACGGCCCATAGTGAGTGTCCGTGCATAAAATGATCGCAGTGTACAGTGAACCGCTTATAGATAAAACACTGTAAAACCAAGTTTCTGCTGGTAACTGGCTTATTCAGGGCTCAGGTTTCTGCACAGGCAATAGCAGGCAAGTGGTTTGCAAGTATTTACTCACTAAGTTTTGATTGTTCACCCTGAAAAGTGGCTCGAAATTATACACGAATGCAGGCAATGTGCTTAATAAGAAGCGCTGTTTAAACCAGGGTTACGCCAAATCAAGGCCGCATACCGTAGTGTTTCCTGGCGCAACAAGGTAGACTCACGGTTTTAATGACTGACGGGATAGATTTTGACTACATCGCTTTTACGCTTGCTGCGCATCAGCACTCTGCACAAGTTTGCATTTGCTTTATTGTTGAGTTTGGCGATGGTTGCCGGGTATATGCCCCTGGCCATTGCTGAAACCGAAGCGGAATACGAGCAACAGTTAAAGCAGTTGTCGCGCACGATAGACAAGTTGCAAAAGGAGCTGACAAAAACCCAAAGCTCACGGGATGAACTTCAACAATCGCTGCAACAATCGGAACAAGAGATCAGTTCCCTATTGAAGCGTATTGAATCGATTAAGGAGGCATTGTCTCGCGAAAAAAAGCAGTTAAGCCAGCATCAGAGACGTCGCGCTGAGCTGGAAACATCAAGACAACAACAGCAACAACAGATTAATCGCACTGTTCGCCAGGCTTATTCTCTGGGGCAGCAAAGCCAAATAAAACTTCTCTTAAATCAAGAGCAACCTTATCGGGTTTCTCGCCTGCTGCGCTATCACGACTATATTGTCGCCGCTCACAAACAGAAAATGGACGAGTATATTCAAACCATCGAGCAAATCAGTGTGGTAGAGCAAGCGATTACCGATTCCACCCAAGTGCTGGAAGAAAACCAACAAGAGCTAAATCAACGTTTTCGAGCGCTTAAGGCGACACAGGCGGCAAGGCTTGTGACCCTGACCACGCTGAATAATGAGTTGACGCAACAGGGCGATAATCTCTCCAGGCTGCGCAGTGATCAGCAGCGCCTGGAAAAGCTGCTCGAAGAAGCCACTAAGGCGCTGAGCGCACTAACCTTACCCAGTGATGCCAAACCTTTTCGACAGGTGAAGGGCACACTGGCCTTTCCCACCAAAGGTCGTATCACTAAACGTTATGGCGCCCCACGTCTAAATGGCAAATTGCGCTGGAACGGCTTGTTCATCATAGGCAATGCCGGTACGCCAGTCAGTTCGGTTTACCATGGTCGAGTAATATTTTCTGATTATTTACGAGGTCATGGGCTATTATTAATTATCGATCATGGAAGTGGGTATATGAGCCTCTACGCCCACAACCAGACCTTATTAAAAGAAACCGGCGACTGGGTCAGTAGTGGCGATGTGATCGCCACTTTGGGGAATACCGGCGGGCAATCTCAAGCCGGCCTTTATTTTGAAATACGCCATGACGGCAAACCGCAAAATCCACGAGCCTGGCTAAGCCGTGGTTAACTAAGCAGAGCTGACAATACTCTATGAACATACTGAGATACTCTCTATACGCATTACTCTCACTGCTGTTGTTGGTTCAACAAGCCTTTGCACAATCCGAACCCACGGTTGCCGACCTCGGCGAAAAAGACCCTCTTCCCCTTCAGGATCTTCGTTTGTTCACACTGATCTTTGACCATATCCGTCGCTCCTATGTGGAGCCAGTCAGTGATCAGGAGTTATTGGAAAATGCCATTAAAGGCATGCTCCAGGAATTAGACCCACATTCAGATTATCTCGATGCCAGTCATTTCAACGCCTTGCAAGAAAATACCCAAGGTGAGTTCAGTGGTGTGGGTTTGGAAATTGGTAGCGACGATGGTTATATCAAAGTTGTAACCCCTATTGATAACTCTCCCGCAAAAGCCGCGGGTATAAAAGCGGGTGACCTTATTATTGAGCTGGATAATGAGTCCATACGAGGGCTCAGCCTGGGTGAAGCCGCGAAACGCATGCGCGGCCCTAAAGGCAGCACCATTATATTTACCGTGATACGCGAAGGACTAAGCGATCCTATTGATATCGCGGTGACAAGAGATACTATTCGCTCTCGCAGCGTACGCTCTCGTATATTGCAGGGTGGCTTTGGTTATTTACGCATTGCTCAATTTCAGAATAATACTGGCAGAGACTTTATCACCGAAGTCAGCCGTCTGTTGGAAGAAGCCCCCGAGCTCAAAGGCTTTGTACTGGATTTGCGTAACAATCCAGGGGGCGTACTCCAGGCCTCTGTTGAAGTGGTTGACGCATTGATTAATGACGGTTTAATCGTCTATACCGAAGGGCGCATCGAAAATAGCAATCAACGCTTTTGGGCAAGCACGGGCGATATCGCCAAAAATTTACCCATGGTGGTATTGATCAATGGTGGCTCGGCCTCTGCGGCTGAGATTGTCGCCGGCGCTCTCCAAGACCACCGCCGGGCGATTATTATGGGTACTTCAAGCTTTGGTAAAGGCTCGGTGCAAACTATTTTGCCCGTCGGTAAAGATAAGGGAATTAAACTGACCACCGCACTGTATTTCACCCCCAGCGGACGCTCGATCCAGGCTAAGGGGATCGAACCTGACGTGCTGATTAAACGCGCGACCATTACTGAAATTAAAAATGAACATGGATTAAAAGAAGCAGATTTATCGGGGCATTTGGATAATGCCAGTGGTGAAGTAAATAATGCTTCTGTCGAAAGCACCAGTGATGATACCATCGTTCAGGATAATCAGTTGTTCGAAGCATTGAATATGCTCAAAGGTCTGTCGATCTTTAATGAAACTAAACGATAACCATCAGCAGTAAGGGTTTTTTACAGCAGGTGATTCTGCTTTCAGTCAAGGATGCCCGCAATTATTGACAAAGTCGCCGCTCCTGAGCGTTTACTGCCTGTATAAATGACCGAGCGCGTTTATCGCCGTGCAACAACTCTGTTGTTCATGAAGTGGTCTCAACACACCATTTATGGGGAAAATATAGACATCATGCGTTGGCTTATTGCTTGGGCTTGCCTGCTGCACATGCCTTTTGGTTTGACCGAAAACAAAGCGCATCCCCCACCTCAAATAAACGCTCAAAAAACCATCGAAGTTGCCATTATTATTGACGATATGGGCTATAGCAAAAAACGTGGTCTTGTTGCTATCAATATTCCAGGCAAGCTAACCTATGCCTTTATTCCCAATAGCCCAAATGCACGATTTTTAGCGGATGAAGCGAACAAGCGCGATAAAGAGATTATCCTGCATGCGCCCATGAGTAATGTCCACAACTACCCTGTAGGCCGGTCGGGGCTAACGGAAGTGATGGATAAAGATACTTTTACCCACGCCCTCAATAGCGCCATTGAGTCAATACCGCATATTTCAGGAATGAATAACCATATGGGTAGCTTGCTCACCCAAAAGCGCCTGCCGATGAAATGGACAATGGAAACCTTGGATGCTCGCGGTTTATATTTTATCGACAGTCGTACAACCTCACACAGTGTTGCTTGGCTCACCGCCCAACACAACAATGTGCCCTCCCTAAAGCGGGATATTTTTCTTGACCACAAACGAGAAACCAAATTTATTGCAGGGCAATTTGAGCAACTGGTTCGCCTGGCGAAGCGCAAAGGCTATGCCATCGCTATTGCTCACCCCTACCCAGAAACACTATCTTACCTTCAACAACACATCCACCGCCTGGCCGATGAAGGCATTACACTGGTTTCGGCATCCAGTTTGGTTAACAAGTACTCACCTAATAGGCGCCAAGTTCAGGCAAAAATGTGATGCATTTCACATTTATGAAGTGAACTAGTTCCATATCATTGCGTTTTGAGTATATTAAATGTGCCGTTTGTCGACGGAACCGTACCTATTGAGCGGCAAGTGCATATACTTTTATTTGTTGGATATTATTTTCTAGCCTAGGAGGAAATGGATATGACTTTGGATAGCATTGCTATGAACCGTAACGGTGAAAAAGGCCTGGTCCCCATTCGCAGTGATCGCCTGTTCACCCAAAATGACTACTGGTACTTCCGCACTCGAGAAGGGATGAATATCGGTCCCTTTGACTCTATTACAGAAGCGGTCGAGGGCGTCAGTAATTTTGTTGAGTTTTTACAAACCGCTGAACCCGCTATTGTCACGCGCCTTAGTCGGTACCTGACTAAAGCTGCGTAAGCCTACCCCTATATTCCATTCACGATGGTATGGCGAACACGGCAGTAATTCAATAACAATAATAGTACTGCCATAAATCTCGTGCCGACTACCTGACTTCAACACCCTGTTCAGCCATAAATGCCTTTGCCTCAGGTATTGTATATTCGCCAAAGTGAAAAATACTTGCCGCTAAGACCGCATCAGCGCCGCCTTGTTGAACCCCATCAACCAAGTGCTGCAGGCTACCGACGCCTCCAGAAGCAATCACAGGGATAGGCACCGCATCAACGATGGCCTTGGTTAAGCGTAAGTCAAAACCGTCTTTGGTGCCATCTTTATCCATACTGGTCAGTAAAATTTCTCCTGCTCCGTAGTCTGCCATACGCGCTGCCCATGCCACAGCATCGATACCTGTCGGTTTACGACCACCGTGGGTAAAGATTTCCCAGCGATCGACTGCATTTTTTTCACTGACCTGTTTAGCATCAATGGCAACCACGATGCATTGGGAGCCAAAACGCTCCGCCGCCTGTTGGACAAATTCTGGCTTAAACACCGCAGCAGAGTTAATCCCGATTTTATCAGCGCCGGCATTGAGCAGGGTGCGGATATCCTCAACCCTGCGAATGCCGCCGCCGACGGTAAGGGGTATAAATACTTCGCTGGCTATTTTCTCGACGGTATGGACAGTGGTCTCACGCCCTTCATGAGTCGCGGTAATATCCAGAAAAGTGATCTCATCGGCACCTTGATCATTGTAGCGTTTGGCCACTTCAACAGGGTCGCCAGCATCACGAATATCCACAAACTGAACCCCTTTAACCACCCGGCCATAATCCACATCAAGGCAAGGGATAATACGTTTCGATAGAGG
>JBCBZU010000373.1:0-2879 GCA_039815165.1 Pseudomonadota bacterium | reverse complement strand
GCGACGAGGCTATTGAGTACCTCAAAGCCTTTATTGACTTGGCCCGTGGGTACGAACTCCCTACAGAAGCCGTCAGATCCAATTAGCGCATTAAAAGCGCTACTGTGGTAGGCAGCTTATTGGCAAATCTCCCGTGTATCTCTTCCCTGCATCCAGTTAAGCATGAAAAATAATCATTAACTTATGAGATAAAATCAATTTTATTCATGTACCAATCTCTGTAAAGTACAGCATTATACTGGCTCGATTTTTATACAATCCCAGATCGCATCCAGCAAGCCCATTTACCCGTTTAGAACGGTAAAGCAATACAGAAAGCAATGCAGAATACAGATTTTATCGCAACAAACAGGATAGAGATCACCATGAATAAAGATTTTACATACACAATTAAGCGCATTTGTTTCGATGAAAATTATCAGCCATCAAACAATACCCGCATCACCACTAACTTCGCAAATTTGGCCAGAGGCGAAAGCCGTCGAGAAAATCTACGCAATGCCTTAAGAATGGTTGACAGCCGCTTCAATGCGCTGGCCTATTGGGACAACCCCAAGGGTGATCGTTACTCTGTCGAGCTGGAAATCATCTCCGTCGATATCGATATTGAAGGCAAGGGTCAAGGCTTTCCATCAATAGAAATACTCAAGACCAATGTGATTGACCATAAAACCAACAAGCGTATTGACGGCATTGTCGGCAATAACTTTTCCTCTTACGTTCGCGATTATGACTTTAGCGTATTGTTGCTGGATCATAACAAAAATCAAACCGCTTTTAGCATTCCAGATAACTTTGGTGACCTGCATGGAAAACTGTTTAAAGATTTTGTCGGCTCCACTACCTATAAAGAGAATTTTAAAAAAACACCGGTAATATGCCTGAGTGTTTCGGATAACAAAACCTATCATCGCACTGAAAACCAACACCCTGTACTGGGTGTGGAATATCTGCCCAACGAGTCTTCTTTAACTGAGCAGTATTTCAAAAAAATGGGATTTGCAGTGCGCTATTTTATGCCGCCAAACAGTGTTGCCCCTTTAACCTTTTACTTTTTCGGAGACTTACTCAGCGACTACACCAATATTGAACTGATCAGCACCATTAGCACCATGGAAACCTTCCAAAAAATCTATCGCCCAGAGATTTATAATGCAAATGCTGTTGCCGGCAATCATTTTAAACCCAATTTGCAACATCAGGACCACTCCCTCACTCAAATTGTTTACGACCGAGAAGAACGCAGCCAATTGGCGGTTAAGCAAGGTAAGTTTGCCGAGGAACACTTTATAAAACCCTATCGATCCATTCTCAAGCAGTGGTCTGAAAATTACGCTTAATAGTCAGCCATTAGCGCGGCAATATAACGGCCTATCGCCATAAATAAATATACAGGAATTTATTATGAAAACATTATTACCCACTTCGACTGCTGGCAGCTTGCCTAAACCTTCCTGGCTTGCTGAACCAGAGAAACTGTGGTCGCCCTGGAAGCTACAGGACGATGAGTTAACCAAGGGCAAACAGGATGCCTTGCGAGTCGCTTTACAAGAACAAAAACACGCCGGTATTGATATTGTCAGCGATGGCGAGCAAACTCGCCAACACTTTGTCACCACATTTATTGAACACCTTGATGGTGTCGATTTCACAAAGCGTGAGACCGTTAAAATTCGCGACCGCTACGATGCCAGCGTACCAACGGTGACGGGTCCGGTTAGCCGGCCCAAATCCGTATTTGTTGAAGATGCCAAATTTTTACGCCAACAAACGGATCAAACCATTAAGTGGGCTCTGCCAGGCCCTATGACCATGGTGGATACACTGTATGACGATCACTATAAAAGCCGCAAAGACCTGGCCTGGGAATTTGCCGGCATTCTCAACCAAGAAGCCAAAGAATTGGAAGCGGTGGGAGTCGATATCATTCAGTTTGATGAGCCTGCCTTTAATGTGTTTTTTGATGAGGTTAACCAATGGGGAATTGATTGTTTAGAAAGAGCAATTGAAGGACTTAACTGTGAAACCGTAGTGCATATTTGTTACGGCTATGGCATCAAAGCCAATACAGACTGGAAACTTACCCTAGGCTCGGAATGGCGACAATACGAAGAAGTTTTTCCAAAATTACAGCAGTCAAACATTGATATCATTTCTCTGGAATGCCACAACTCCCGGGTACCAATCGAACTACTGGAACTTGTTAAAGGCAAAAAAGTCATGGTCGGGGCCATTGATGTCGCAATAGAAAAAATTGAAACACCTGAAGAAGTTGCCGCCACCCTGCGAGCAGCACTTCAATATGTCGATGCCGATAAGCTCTATCCCTGCACCAACTGCGGCATGGCGCCATTATCGCGCGAAGTGGCAAGAGGCAAGCTAAATGCATTGAGTGCGGGCGCTGAGATTGTGCGCAAGGAACTTGCTGCATAATAGGCCCAACAAGTTGCATAAGGGTGAAAAACCAAGGCAAGGAGACCTGTAGCATCGGTCTTCTTTGTGTTTATTCCAATTCGACAGAGCAGTAAGCTCTTATCCACCCGTGGTATTCATAAATCGAAGGATTTGCGGTTCATGATCCAAATCAAAATAATGCCTTTCAGGTTTAATGTGCATTGCGTTGATAATGGCGGCTTTTAGAGGCTCTATTTCATTGGGGTAGCGACGTACAACCTGCTTTAAGTCTACTGAGTATTCATTACCCAAACACAATAATAGTTGACCCGTGGCGGTTAAGCGTACACGGTTACAACTGCCACAAAATGTTCTACTGAAAGATGGAATCAATCCAAAGGTACCTTTATGTCCCTTAATCTGGTAATTAATGGAAGTTGATGTTTTTGGGGATTCCAGTTTTCTATTATCAGGAAAATGATTAT
>JBCBZU010000152.1:0-5883 GCA_039815165.1 Pseudomonadota bacterium | reverse complement strand
GTTACCATTGTCCTCCGGAAGTCGAAGCAGAGGAATAATAGCACCGCCCAATCTTCAATCGTCGGCGCATAGGGTATTTGGGCATCGGCATTACTGACAGCCAAGCGTTGGTTTTGGCAAGAAGCCTTAATGAATCGTCCTAATATGGGCGCTATCTATCACCCAGGGTACAGATGGTTTGAAAAAAGTGCGTTGAAAACTAGAAAGTCACCAGTGCCTGTCCTTTTGTGTCTCTTTTGTGCCTTAAAAAAGTTGCGGAAAAAGTTGGACACGGAAAAAGTTGGACAGGCACTGTTAAAAGCTTGCGTCAAACCACAGCAGTTTGATTTCGACCTATTAATGTCATAAATTTACCGCTTATTAAATGAGGCGTTGGGAGTGCCTGTAAAACAAGCAATAATCCATGGGTAATCATCAATCACATAATAACCATATTGACCGTCTACTGTCATACCATTACATTCGTCAAGGTCTCCGGCTCCTGTAAACTCCCAATCATCTACGTAGGTACCGTCATAAGCACCGCCAGGATTATTTGGCCCTATGGGTCGGGTACCGGTTTTAAGTGTATAACCTGAAAGTGCCTTCCGAACAGAACCTGAGTTTGGATCCAGAAAGTAACTCCCATAAATGGGAAAACCATCAGCGGCAAAACCGACAACTGGCGAACCATTTGGGCCAGGGTTATCATCAAACATGGCTTCTGGGTTGCCGTGGTAATGGTAGGAGCCATCAGGCTGTGTGTGCGCGTTATGTGTATCGATAATAAAACCGCCATAACCAAGTGGATCTACTAACCATGAGTCTGCAACATTGCAACCAATAGCAACATTGCCATTTGCATCAGCACCTGGACTTCTAGGTCGATAACAACCTGCTGAAAGAATATCAATCGGCACCCCATTGAGCATAATGCCATTATAAGTTCTTTGAGATAATGGAGTGCTTCCGCCGGCGTCTACTGGGTTGCGAGCAATAGTAAAGCTTTGACTGACTTCAGCAACATCATTGGTAAACGTAGCATTACCATCGTTAAAATCATGATTAGGGATATTATTGGAGCGCAGAATGCAATTGGTCTCTGTGCTGGTGATCTCTGTATCACCAGCAAAGCTTTGGCTGCGTTGTACATCGACTACATCTGATTCATAGTTGTTGATATAAGTCACGCAATCGCCATCACGCTTAGAGAAAATGGAATTGGTAATATCGACAGCTTCATCTATTTTCGTTATTGGTACGTCGCTATCAGTGGTGGAGTCTGAGTCGCCACAAGCAATAAGCCCCATCGTTGATATTAATAGTGTTACGCTGCCTTTTTTAAAAATCATAGTAAATCTCCAGAGATTAAATCTTTTGGGTCCTGAATTGAAGTTGAAGTTGAAGTTGAAGTTGAAGTTATAAGTGCAAAGCTACAAGGCTGGGCTAGAGGGTAAACTGATGTATGGCTTTTTTCTAACCGAACAAAGTTGGATCAACACGATAAGTTACGCATGGTTTACCATCACATATAGGAGCGATACCAAACATCCTAACGAAAGAAAGCCATAATAAGGCGGGTACAGCATAATACTGGATCGCCGTAAATACACCATTAGCCGCAGAATACGGGACTTCGTGGCTATCGTTCTCAGCAAGCTAAGCGTTTGACAGATGAGCATAAACTCACTAAGACTTAACCCCATATTAGCAACAGACATTCTGCCAAAAATAGCACCGTAAGCGCTATGTTAGCTATAACCGCCGTGGATGGCTAATAGATTATACCAATATGATCAACGCCCAGTCGTTGTTGATCCACGTAAATGGACCAGTGGCTGAACGCTCGATAGAATTATCGGTAGACTCTCCGGCACGCGATTGTCTCACTGCTCGAACCTAAATCGCGTTAGGTCTTGATACACAAGGTCAAGCGTAAAATGGCTCAATGTGTTTCTATTAACCTGCCAATCAAATAGTTCGTCCTGAACTATTTGATTGACGCCATTGAAAATTGGCGCAACTGTGCGCAGCGGCTTGATTTTCAATGGCTTACATCGGCTATGGCGATGGCAGGACATCCTTGTCCTGTGTTATTAGCGCGACAATTAAAATTGCCGGGTTAATAATGCAATTATTGACTTGTTGTCGCCATTGGATCAACATGTAATCACATTAACATTTGATAGCGGCAAAGAGCTTGCTGATCACAAATTATTACTCAGGCACTGGATGGCGACTTCTACTTTGCTCATCCCTACGGATCTTGGGAGCGCGGATTGAATAATGCTGACGAGGCTATTTCTAACAATTTTCTTCATTTAAGGTAGGCTTTCAAACTCAATGCAAAAAACAGTACTCGTCACAGGTTGCTCAAGTGGTATCGGTAAGACCGTTGCCTACGGGTTGCGTGATAAAGGCTATATTGTGTACCCGACGGCGCGAAAAAGACGCGATGTTGTGCAACTTATGAAAGCCGGTTTTGATGCGATTGAATTGGATTATGCCGATAGTGCCAGTGTCGAATCTGCTTGCAAAATGCTGATGGAAAAAACAGGCAATCAACTTTTTGCTGTTTTTCATAATGGCGCGTACGGACAACCTGGTGCGGTTGAAGACCTCTCTAGAGATGCCTTGGAAAAACAGTTTGCAAGTAATGTTTTTGGTTGGCACCAGCTAAATAATTTAATATTGCCGGTAGTGCGCAAACAGGGTTATGGGCGTATTATTATTAATAGTTCAGTGCTGGGTATTATTGCTTTTCCAATGAGGGGCGCCTATAACGCATCTAAATTTGCCTTGGAAGGTTTATTTGATACCTTACGTTTGGAATTAAAAAATACAAATATTTTTATTTCTTTAATTGAGCCTGGCCCTATTGCCAGCGAGTTTAGAAAAAATGCCAAAATCGCTTTCGAGCAAAATATATATAACAATAAAAAGATTATGGATGGCAGCCCCCATAAAGAATACTACCAACAGGTTATGGCCCGCTTGAGCAAGCAAGGTAGTGTTGATCCCTTTACCCTTCCGCCTGAGGCTGTACTTAAAAAAGTAGAGCATGCCCTGAGTAGTTCGCAGCCGAAAATACGCTACCCGGTTACCTTCCCAACCTATCTATTTAGCGTATTAAAAAGACTGCTGCCTCATCGCTGTTTAGATTGGGTTTTATTGAGGGTATCAAAGTAATTTTCACCACGATAAAGGCAGTTATACCTTGAGTACAAAAAGCCTCCGTGATTTCAATACATAATCCGGGTTGAAAGCTCCATAAAAATTTTGTCATCGCATGTGTCAACTTGGCCGAATAAGGTGCTCGGGGCTAGAATGTGACCCTTCCCCCTCTGGACGAGTGATTTTAGTCACACGATCATCTATATGTCCGGTATGCCATTCTCAACTGATTTTTTAGGCTTACTCTTATCCAGCTCTAGGTCCTGAGTTGAAATATATCCTCCTTTACAAGCTGCTCGCGCAACCACTGATTAAGCTTGCCTGTCCCCTGCTTTGGCCAGGCCATAAACAAGGGTTGTGGAAAGTGCTCAGTAGCCAGTGTTAATTCTGTCAATCGATTCTTTTCCAGGCCTTGCTGGCCGAGATGCGGGGGTAGGTGACTAATGCCAATGCCATTGATAAGCGCCTCATACTTCAATGTCAGGGTATCAACCGCAAGCACTTGTTTTAAGTCGAGCATGTCGACATTGCGTGCCGGAAGGTGACGCGCGCTGTCACTGACAATAATATGGGTAAAGCCTTGTAATTGTTCGTGCTTTATGGGTTGAGCCAAGTCTGCGGCGGGATGTTCAGGGCTGCAATACAGGCGCATATGCATTTCGCCAAGGCTTTGCTTATGCCAATGTCCGCCGACCGGCTCATCACCCGTCGCACCCACTAACAGATCAGCCCTGTCATTCACTAGAGTTTCCCAAGCGCCGCTTAATGCTTCCTCCATAAGCTGAATAGAGAGCCATTGATATTGGCTTTGTAGCTCTTTAACCAGGGGCCACAGCTTGCCCAGCGGGAGAATAGTATCGACAACGATTCTGAGCTGGCTTTCACAGCCATCTTCAATTTCTTTGGCCTGTTCTTCGAGTCGTCGTACCTGCTGCAAAATATCTCGCCCTCTGGCAAGGACCAGTTTGCCCGCGGGTGTGAGCGTAGCGCGCTGACCTCGACGATCAAACAATTTGATATTTAGCTGTTCTTCTGTTCTTTTTACGGTGTAGGTGATCGCTGAAGGAACCCTGTACAGCTCTTCAGCCGCCGCCGCAAAACTGCCTTTTCTATCAATAGAATCAATAGCTTGTAGTGCTTCTAGGGTAATCATCACGAGCCTGTATTTGCCAAGTTCAAAATATTTGAACACAGGGGTTAAAATTTATCAATTTTCTTTTGATTGGCGTTTATCTATAGTCTCACCATCACTAATGACCACTGACTATTTCGGAGATTACAATGAACATCAATACTCTTTTCGATTCGGATTCACAATGGGCAAGCTTGGCTTTACGCATCCCCAGCGGAGTCATTTTTGCTGCCCACGGCGCTCAAAAGCTTTTCGGCTGGTTTGGTGGTTATGGCCTGGAAGGTACGGGCCAATTTATGGCCTCCCAAGGTCTTGAGCCTGGATTTGTAATGGCTTTACTTGTGGGTAGTGCAGAGTTTTTTGGCGGCTTGGCGCTTATATTTGGTGTGCTGGTGCGACCCGCAGCCGCGGTTTTAGCGTTTACCATGTTGATTGCGGCTTTGGTGGTTCACGGCGCTAATGGATTATTCCTGGCCAATGGCGGCTTCGAATTTGCGCTGGCGTTATTTTCATCCAGTTTGGCCTTGGTTTTCTTGGGTGGTGGCAATGCCTCAGTGGATAACAGGCTATCGACACGTTTTGCTCAAGCTTAAGTCAATCAACCACACAGGAGAACAACTATGTCTCGCACAGTATTAAAAATTGATGCCAGCGCAAGAATCAATGGTTCACTGTCTCGGCAGATAACCGATTATTTGCACAAGTCGCTGGGTACTGATGTAATCGAACGGGACTTGGCAAAAACGTCGCTACCGCTACTCACCGAATCTCATATCGGTGCCTACTTTACCGCTAAAGATAAGCGCAGTGCTGAACAGCAGCAGTTGCTGAGCATTTCTGATCAATTGATTGCGGAATTAAAAGCCGTGAATACCTTGGTGATCGGCGCACCCATTTACAATTTTTCCATCCCGGCAGCTCTGAAAGCCTGGATTGATTTGGTGTGCCGTGCCGGTGAAACCTTTGTTTATACCGAGAGCGGTCCCAAGGGTTTATTAAACATTGATACAGCTTACATAGTGGTGACAGCAGGCGGTACGCCAGTGGCTGGCGATATTGATTTTAATAGCCCCTACTTACAGCAGATATGTGGTTTTATGGGCGTTAAACAATCTCATATCATCGATGTCTCTGGCTCCAAGCGCGATCCCGATACCTTGATTGATTTTGCAAAAGCACAGGTCGACAAGCTTGTTAATTGAGGTTCCACGGTTAGAGTATCGTAAATAACAATTTTAAGGCAGGAAAACGATTATGGGTTTATTAGTCAAGGGGCAATGGCAAGACAAGTGGTACGACACCAAACACAGTAAAGGTGAGTTCATACGCGAGGGTGCGCAATATCGTCACTGGATTACTGCCGATGGCAGTCCAGTCGTTAATAAAGATAGCCCAAACGGCCAGGCAGGTTTTATGGCAGAGCCAGATCGCTACCATTTGTATGTGTCTCTGGCATGCCCCTGGGCTCATCGCACTTTAATTTTTCGTCAGTTAAAGCAGCTGGAAGACTTTATTTCGGTTTCGGTGGTGCACCCGCACATGTTGGAGCAAGGGTGGTCGTTCGCCGATGACTTTAGCGCAGCAACAGGCGATGCACT
>JBCBZU010000240.1:0-4332 GCA_039815165.1 Pseudomonadota bacterium | reverse complement strand
GTTAGATGGTAGCAACTTGCAACAGCAGTATGCGCATCTCGACAGCAAACACAAACGCAAGCACATACACACAGGCAAAAGTAGTGATGCTTTTAACGAACACAAATACCTGTCGTTTACTTTAGCTTAAAATGGTTTATAGTTTCGAATTTTTTTGAATTATTTTTAAATCGGCCAGCCGTTGTTTGGCGTGTTGTTTTGCATCCGGGTCATCACCAAACTTTTTGAGGATATTATTTAATTGGTTTGCCGCATTATTAAAACGACCGTTCAGAATAAAATATTCGGCCCGGGCTTTATGTAAATTGAGAATGTCGCCGGATAAACCAGAAATTTCAGCGATGTGGAACCATAAGTAAGGGTCGTTTGGGCGCCGCTGTTGAACTTTATTTAAGGCGGCAAGTGCCGCAGAGTAATCTTGGTTAGTGGTCAGTAGCTGAGCGTAGTGAATACCCAAAGCCTGGCTTTGCGGGGCGCTTGCCCAAGCGGCTTTGATGTCCGCCAGGGCCTTGGGTAAATTGTTGTTGCCCGCATCAATATTTGACTGCGCGATAATCAGAGCTGCTTGTCCTGGGTATTGTTGTTTTAGCGCACTCAACACAGTGTGTGCTTTATCGTAATCTTTAACGGCTGTCAGCGCTAACACTAGGCCATAACGGCTACCTTGTTCCGATGGGCTAAAACCACGAATTTCACTTTCAAATCGCTGCACCGCTTGTTGTGGTGTTTCTTCCATACTAAATAGTATGCGCGCGCGCACTAAATCATAGTCAATGCTGGATGCCGAATGGCGATTAGGGTAAGCCCTGGCGCGGTTCTCGGCATCGGCAATGCGCCGCGCGGTAATGGGGTGAGTCAGTAAAAACTCCGGTGGTTCA
Source organism: Pseudomonadota bacterium (assembly GCA_039815165.1). GTDB lineage: Bacteria > Pseudomonadota > Gammaproteobacteria > Pseudomonadales > Cellvibrionaceae > CANLBN01. The sequence continues at coordinate 3,454 of JBCBZU010000240.1, read as the reverse complement.
CTTGAAAACAGCGAAGCGCGCTGCATTTGCTCAAACATGTCGACCATGCCGTGGGGGTCGAAACCCGCTTTTACTAAGGTTTCCATGCCGATTCTATCCGCTTCTTCTTCATGTAAGCGGCTGAGTTTTAGCTGTCGGTCAATAAAACTGGCCTGGCTTGCGCTTAAGGCTGCGATTCCGGCGTCGGTGTCGCTATTGGCCGCGATCAATAAGCTGGCGAGCAGGGCGGCCATATTGAGAGCCTGTTGGCCTTTTCTACTTTGTTGGCCTCGAGAATAGTGCCTTTGGCTGAGGTGGGCCAGCTCATGCGCCATAACACTCGCAAATTGATTTTCAGTTTGCGCATAGTTATACAGCCCGGTATTGACCCCAATAATGCCGCCTGGCACGGCAAAGGCATTGATTTCCCTATTGTTTACAACCACTAGGGAAAATTCTTCACCGGCGTCGGGGTCATGTTTGGCCAGGCGGGCTAGGAGTGCTTCCGTGTACTCGAGAATCAATGGATCATTGTTTAGAGGCGCCTGTTGCCTGAAAAGACGCAGCCATGCCTGGCCGATGCGCTTTTCTTCTGCCGTTGACCCTATAGTTACCGGCTCGCCAATAGTGGGCAGCTGGTTTGTTGAGCTGTGCACACATTGGCACAATAACAACAAACTAAGTAATAACAAGCGAATATACATAAATAAAGTGTACCATGGCTTGTTATTGATGCGCCTTGTCTGGAGCGGCTGAATTCGACATAATCCTCAATCAGATGATTTTTAAGCAATGACGAGCTCAGTGCTATCATCATTGCAATTTATGCTACAAAATCATAGGTTTAAGTGCTATCTTGGTTAAAATTCGGAGTATGCGATAAACGCATGGGCCATTAACTATGAACATAGACGCAAGTTATTGATATGCCTGGCCAATGTGAAAATCGCTCAATACCCGTAAATTACACTTGTATTTGTACTTAAAAGAAGCAAATGGTTCCCTGTAAAGAGTAGCAAAAGTGATCACCAAATACTCTAAAGATGCTCGAGGTCTGCACTGCCCTCAAGCCCTGTTAAAAACGCGCCATGGCTTCTCGCAAATAAGCGTGCAAATAAATGTAAAGGAATGTCTAAAGGTCCAATTAACTGATAAGGCCTCGACTGAGGCTTTTCCCCAAATGGCTGCGCTCAGCGGTCGCGCTCTACTGCTTTGTGAACAACACCACGACAGCTATCGCTATGTATTACAAAAAAGTGGGGTAGGCCAATGATCCCCATTATTCGAAATTGGATTGATCGCTATTTTCACAACGAAGAAGCGGTGCTTTTGCTGGTCCTACTGATTGCCTCATTTACTGTGATTTTGACCATGGGCAATGACTTGGGTCCAATCATTGTGGCTGTGGTGATCGCCTTTTTGATGCAGGGGATGGTGCAGTGGTTAAAGCTTAATGGGGTTCCGCACTTGTTAGCGGTGTCCTGCACTTTATTATTACTCATCGGGATGATGACGAGCATTATGCTGTTTATTATCCCGGTTGTGTCTCAGCAAACCATCAAGCTCTTTAACGAGCTGCCAGTAATGTTAACCCAGGGTAGGGAACTGCTATTATTGCTGCCACAAAAATACCCTTCGTTTTTTTCTGAAGACCAAGTGGAGCAGCTAATACGCCATGCAAGTAATGAATTTGCCATTATCGGACAACATTTTCTTTCTTTTTCTTTAGCGAACTTACCGATACTCTTTTTGATTTTATTGTATTTTATACTGGTGCCTCTTTTAGTGTTCTTCTTCCTTAAAGACAGCGGTCAAATGCTCGCCTGGATTGGTTCTATACTGCCAAAAGAGCGCCCGGTGATGAGTAAAATCTGGGAAGAAATGAACCAGCAAATTGCCAATTATGTGCGCGGTAAAGTTATCGAAATACTGCTTGTGGGTTCTGCATCTTGCTTGGCCTTTGTAATTTTAGACTTAAACTATGCCTTGTTGCTTGGGCTTGCCGTGGGTTTGTCGGTGGTTATCCCCTACATTGGTGCAGTGGTTGTCACTATTCCTGTGCTCTTAATTGGCTACTTCCAATGGGGCTTTGGCTATGATCTGTTGTATCTCACCGTCGTATATCTGCTTATACAGGGCATCGATGGCAATATATTAGTGCCCCTACTGTTCTCGGAAGCCGTCAAGCTACACCCTGTCGCCATTATCTTAGCGGTGTTGGTCTTTGGGGGGCTTTGGGGGTTTTGGGGCGTATTCTTTGCCATTCCTCTAGCGACATTAGTAAAAGCCATCAGCAATGCATGGCCCACTCGTCAGTCAGTCGAAAATGACGTCATTGTTGACGAGTCTCTATAAAGGCACCTCAATATTGAATTCTGTGTATCTTGCAGAAGTGTAGCTATAGTGCTACTTATACAGAGGTGCTTCTCCCGGCGCCGGACAATGCTTCGCCCTGATTGCTAACTAATTCCACTGTTTTTAAAAGGTATATTGTGCATATTATCCGCTTATTGCTCGTGCTGTTGTGGTGTTGTTATACCCAGGCTGTCTATGCCGTTGACGTTAACAAGAGCAGTATTGATAACAGACTTTACCAGTACCACACTCTGGAAAATGGCCTCAGGGTATTGTTGATAGCGGATGCCTCGGCAGATAAAGCAGCGGTGTCTCTGGATATTAATGTGGGCAGTGTTGACGATCCTCTCGACCGCCAAGGTTTGGCTCACTTCCTGGAGCACATGCTATTTTTGGGGACCAAAAAGTATCCCGAAGCTGATGAGTATCAAACCTTTATCAGTGATAACGGCGGCACCCATAATGCCTATACCAGTCCACGACACACCAATTATTTCTTTGATATTAACCCTGGTCAGCTAGAGCCGGCCTTGGATCGCTTTGCACAGTTTTTTATTGCCCCTTTATTTGATCCCTTTTATGTAGAACGAGAACGCAATGCCGTGCATTCAGAGTATCAGGCGAGTTTACGAGAAGACTTTCGGCGAGCTCACGATGTCCGCCGTTCGGTGATTAACCCTGCCCATCCAGACGCTAAATTCAGCGTCGGCAGTTTAGACACCCTGGCGGATCGCCCTGATGATCTGGTCAGAGATGATCTGATTCGCTTTTATCAGCGCTACTACTCGTCGGAGAAGATGGCGCTGGTTGTGCTGAGTAATCACCCGCTTGATATCTTGAAAAAGTGGGTAAGCGAACGCTTTGCCCAAGTACCCAAACGACAACAACCGTCTGCACTACAGGCATCTGCGCCCGAGCAAAAAGCGGCCTCCGAGCCCTTATTTCTGCCAGGACAATTGCCTCTGGAAGTGATTAGCAGGCCCCTCAAAGATCTTCGGGAAATGCGCATGACGTTTACTTTGCCCTCAGTGGCAGAGTATTACCGAGAAAAGCCGCTGTCTTATATTGCCAACTTGTTAGGACATGAGGGTGTCCACGCCCAGGTTGAAGACATTGCTCT
>JBCBZU010000180.1:0-5160 GCA_039815165.1 Pseudomonadota bacterium | reverse complement strand
GCCTCGCGTCGCCTCCCGGATGACGGCCAGCGCCTCGTCCGGTGGGACCGGCGTCGCCCCGAAGCCGCGCGACAGCTCGCGCCTTGCCTCGACGGGATCGACCGTGAAGACCTGCTTCGCGCCCAGACCCATCGCGACTTCTTATCAATAAGCGCAGTACCAGCTGGAAAAACCTGGATAAGGCCACCAAAAGCACTCTTAACGATAGCGCTTCGGTCGATCTTATCCTGAGCATGCCAACCCTGATTAAACGCCCCCTGCTAGACAACGGCAGCCTCAGAACCCTGGGTTTCAACTCAGCGACTTACGAGAAGCTGCTGCTCGCTAAGTGATACTCAGAAATTACCCCCTGCCAGGCTTTTCGCGTATATGATAGTTGTGGTGGGGGCATCTCTGAAATTTGGGGTTTTGTGCCAGTGCGCGGATACCGCAGGTATTTTAGGTCATTCGATTGTTATCACACAGTTTACACATTTTTATTTTGGATACAGGAACCACTATGTCTACTCTTTATTGCTTTGGCCTGGGTGTCGGCACTCAAAACAGTCAATCTCAATGGCTCGAAGTCTACTATCAACAACCGGTTTTCAGACCATCGGCAAGCCTGTCTGCATGCATTATGCAATTTGCATCAGCGGCTGATACCGCCCCTGATATTCCCCTGTCAACACAGCAATTAGGTGATCTGGCCCAGGCTTTACAAACATCAGGCGAGGAGGATCAAGCGGCGCTGGCGTCTCAGTTAAGCACCAGCCAGGCGCCCACCGTATTGAGCATGTTTGCAGAGGACACGGCACCGACATCAGTGCCCGGTGCCTATTTAAAGTTGCATCTTTTGTCGCACCGCCTGGTTAAACCCCATGAAACCGACCTGAGCGGGGTTTTCGGTACCTTACCCAATGTGGCGTGGACGAACCAAGGCGCTATCGATGTAAACGAGTTGGGACAGCGGCAACTGGAGGCTCGATTAAAGGGCGAAACCCTAAGCGTTGACTGTGTCGATAAATTTCCCAAAATGACCAACTATGTGGTGCCTGCGGGCGTGCGCATTGCCCACACTGCGCGGGTGCGACTGGGTGCTTATATCGGTGAGGGCACAACGGTTATGCACGAAGGTTTTGTCAACTTTAACGCCGGCACTTTGGGCACAAGTATGATTGAAGGCCGCATCTCCGCCGGGGTTGTCATTGGTGAAGGCTCAGACTTAGGGGGCGGTTGCTCGACCATGGGCACCCTCTCCGGTGGCGGCAATATTATTATCTCCGTCGGTAAAGAATGCCTAATCGGCGCTAATGCGGGCATTGGTATTCCACTGGGTGATCGCTGTACGGTTGAGTCGGGCCTGTATATTACGGCAGGCACCAAGGTCAATTTACTGGATGACCGTCATCAGACAGTGCAGTCGCTTAAAGCCCGCGATCTGGCTGGCCAATCCGATCTGCTATTTCGTCGCAACTCTCTCACCGGGGTGGTAGAGTGTAAAACCAATAAAAGCGCGGTCGCCTTAAATGAAGAACTCCATGCAAACAACTGAGTTATCGCCTACCCTGCAATTGTGCTGTGATCTGATCCGACAAGAGTCGATCACCCCCAATGATGCTAACTGCCAACAGATAATGGCGGAAAGACTGACTGCCCTGGGCTTTGATTGCCAAACCCTGCGCTACGGCGGAGAACACCCAGGTAAGGGCGAGGCAGCTGTCGACAACCTCTGGGCAGTCTACGGAGATAAGGGTCCCATCCTGTGCTTTGCCGGCCATACCGATGTGGTGCCGCCAGGCCCAGTGGATGAATGGCAAAGCCCGCCCTTTGAGCCCACTATTCGCGATGCTTATCTCTACGGACGCGGTGCAGCCGATATGAAAGCCAGCCTGGCCGCCATGATCACTGCCTGCGAATCCTTTTTAAATTCTAATCATTCACCCACAGGGCGCATTGCCTTTCTGATCACTGCTGATGAAGAGGGCCCGGCAAAGTACGGCACGGTCAAGGTGGTAGAGTGGCTGGAACAACAGGGCATCAAACTGGACTGGTGCTTAGTAGGTGAACCGTCGAGCACCGAACAGGTGGGCGACGTTATTAAAAACGGCCGCCGCGGTTCTTTGGGCGCGGTACTTACGGTAAAAGGCAAACAGGGCCACGTAGCCTATCCGCATCTGGCGAGCAATCCGATTCACCGAGTAGCCCCTGCCCTAGCCGAGCTCGCGGCAGAAGAGTGGGATCAGGGCAATGATTTTTTTCCTGCGACCAGTTTTCAAATATCCAATATGAATGGCGGCACGGGTGCAAGCAATGTGATTCCAGGCACGGTGGAGATTGTGTTTAATTTTCGCTTTTCAACAGCCGTCACCGCTGAACAATTAAAGCAGCGTACCGAGGCCATTTTAGCAGGCCACGGCTTGCAGTATGAGATTCAGTGGCACTTGAGCGGCCAGCCCTTTCTCACAGCAGAGGGGGCATTGGTAGAAGCCTGCGTCGCCGCGATTGAAAGCACCACTGGCCGCAAAACCAAACTGTCGACGGCCGGCGGCACCTCTGATGGTCGCTTTATCGCGCCCACGGGTGCCCAGGTAGTAGAGCTGGGCCCGGTTAACGCCTCAATTCATCAGGTGAATGAACGCACAGATGTTGAACAATTGGATCAACTGCATTCTATTTATTATCACTTGCTAAAACACTTACTGACATAGGGGAGCATGGGCAAATGACAAGATTCTCTCATATCAATCAGCAAGGCCAGGCGGAGATGGTGGACATTAGTGAAAAACAGGTGAGTGCACGGCAGGCTACCGCGGAAGGCAGCGTTAGCATGCAGGCTGAAACCTTGCGCCTGATTATAGACGGTGGGCATGCCAAAGGTGATGTGTTTGCCACCGCGCGTATCGCGGGTATTCAGGCCGCTAAAAAATGCTCCGACCTTATTCCTTTGTGCCACCCGCTGCCATTGGCCAAAATCCGTATTGACCTGGTGCCCGACCCCGACAACAGCCGGGTGTATATTCAAGCCCTGTGCAAGCTCAATGGCAAAACCGGCGTCGAAATGGAGGCGCTCACGGCGGTCAGCGTCGCGGCCCTGACCATTTATGATATGTGTAAAGCGGTCGATAAAACCATGGCCATCGACAATTTGCGGGTGATTAACAAACAAGGCGGCAAGTCCGGGGATTGGTCAGTTGCCTAGATACTAACGGGGCACTTGAAAAGAGTACACTGTCATTTCAAACACGCTGTGAATCCCTGTACGCTCTACGTCGGCTCCTGCCGCCGAAGGTTTGAAATGACAGTGTATTCTTTTCTCTAAACTGGGTAGTAAGGAGTTTGCAACTGACGCGACACACAGCTTTTAGAAATGCACACATGATAAAAATTTTATTCTTTGCAAGTCTACGGGATCAATTGGCGTGTGAGTCTGCATCGCTTTGCTATTCTCAGAGTCTTAAAAACATTCAAGATGTGATCGCGCTGTTAAGTGAACGTGGCGAGATCTGGCACAAACAACTCAATAGTGCTTCGGTAAAAGTGGCTGTTAATCAAGAGATGGCCGACTTACATACCGCTATTAAGGATAACGATGAAATCGCATTTTTCCCGCCGGTGACGGGAGGCTGATCCCGGCAGGCGCCTGATGGGGTATAAATAATGTCAGTATCCATTCAACAAGATGACTTTGACTGCATTGATGAATACAAGCTGCTGCTTGCCGATGCACCCAAGATTGGCGCCATTGTGACCTTTTGTGGCCTGGTTAGAGAGTTTGATCAAGGCCAGGGGCTGGCTTTGGAATTAGAACACTACCCACAAATGACGGAGAAGGTACTGCTGGGCATTATTGCAGAGGCAAAAGCGCGCTGGCCAATCCTAAATGTCCGTATCGTACACCGTATCGGTCGGCTGTCACTGAGTGAACAGATTGTATTTGTGGGGGTAAATAGTGAGCATCGGCAAGCGGCATTTAAGGCTTGCCACTTTATTATGGACTTGCTCAAAACCAAGGCACCGTTTTGGAAAAAAGCCATCAGCCAACAAGGCGATTATTGGCTTGCCGCCAAAGCCTGTGACCAACGCGCGAAAGCCGCCTGGGAATAGGCCGGCAGAAATAGCCAGGCCGCATAAGCATGCAAAAAAGAAACTGGGGCAAATTACTTTTCGAACACTACACAAGCCCGCCCGAGAAAGTATTCCCTCAGTTTAAGCTCGGTGCCCTTATCTTTTTTCTGGGTTTGGTGCTTATTTATGGCGCCTACCAGTTACTGCTACCCTCTTTAGCGCAGGAGGTCATTACCCTTATGGGACTGCTATTGATTGGCACAGGTTTTTTTATTGCAATGATGGCTCAAGTGCGCATGTTAATCGGCCGTCTCTTACGCCTTTTTACCAGCAAGAGTGAATAACAATGGCCAGACAATCCGAGACAAGTGAACAGTTGTGGCTATTGGACAAGCAAAGCGATTTAAAGGAGCATCTGCACAACATAGTACTGTCGGGACAGCAAAAAGTGTTTATCTTCAGCCGCGAGCTCAATGGCTTATTGTTTAATCATCAACAACTCAGCCAGTCGATATCACGCATTGCCAGAGCATCGCGTTTTTCTGAGGTGAAAATAGTGATTGAAAAACCCCATGCGCTGGTCGAGTCCAATCACCATTTACTAAAACTCGCCCAGCGCTTACCCAGTAAAATTGCTATAAAAAAATTGCTGATAGACCCACAGGATGACTATGCCTTTGTCATTGTAGACGACGATAAATTATGGCTACAGCACCGGGAAGATAGCAATACCGGGTTTGCCAATTATGATGCAAAGCCTGAGGTAAAGCGATTTAAAACCGTCTTTGATGGGCTGTGGCGCAATAGCCAGGAAGATAGCCAACTCAGAAAGCTGGCCTTGTAAGCAGACTCTAGAGCGGGGTCAGTACCCGCCGCCCGTGCACAGGTACATCCGCTTGTACAAAAAAAACCAGATAGCGAGTCATTGGCCTGATTTGCCCCCTATTTCAATCTGGATTGAGCAAACACAAAAGCTTTATAGCGAGAAAGTATATGAAAAATTTTTATTATTCGCGTTGTATCACAAAAGGATTTTGACTAGTATCAAATATTGAGCATAGTATGTAAAAATATACGCTTTGAAGCTGGCACTGTTGTTATATTACTAACGGG
>JBCBZU010000203.1:0-4787 GCA_039815165.1 Pseudomonadota bacterium | reverse complement strand
TGGTTAAATCATTGTTAATAGTTGCGCGTGTGGCTGCGCTAAAATATTTAAGCTGCCGGGGGGTGCGCCGTTTAATAATATCGCTGTAGTGGTCGCTGAGCTTGAGTTCTTCTAAGATTTGTGAGCGAATGTGATGGATACTATCCAGAGTATTGACTATGGGAAGCCCCGCCTGATCAAGAACATAGAAAGTATCCATCGTATATCCTGATGCGGTACTGTAAACACGCGCGTCCTGGATAGTCAGGTTAAGCTGGTCCATGGCAGTGGTGGCGGCAGCAAAAATATTATTCCGTGAGGGCGCGCGAATAAAAATCTTAGTGGCAGTATGATTGCCTTTTAAGGTGTGGTTTGAAATCAATACCAGCGTGTTTTCGGGATTGTCCTGCGACAAAATTTCCTGCGTATGCCAGACAATATCCATTGAGGTTTCTCTTAAAAAATAATCATCGCCCGCGGTTTGCCACAACTCCCAAATAGACTGTTGCTGTAATGCTGATGTTTTTAATAGCGAATCCATCGCCGCTTCCTGAGTTTCGCTGATCAGCTCTTCCCTGTCGATCGGATTTTCCAGGCCGCGTCTTAATGCCCGTTTGGTTTCTTTATACAGTTGGTGTAGCAAGCTTGCGCGCCAATTGTTCCATATGTCAGGATTGGTGGCGTTCATATCGGCCACAGTGAGCACATACAAGTAATCCAAGTGCAGCTGATCGCCGACCGTGCGCGCAAAATTATGAATAACATCCGGGTCCGATAAATCCTGCTTTTGCGAAGTCAATGACATTGCCAGGTGGTTTTCCACAAGCCAGGTAATCAGTTTGGTTTGCCTTGTGGATAATCGATGGCGCTTACAGAAGGCCTCAGCATCAATGGCACCCAGGATGGAGTGGTCTTTATCTCTGCCTTTGCCAATATCGTGGTACAGGCCTGCAATATACAGCAGTTCAATCTTGGGCAATTGTTTTGCCGTGTTGGCAACCACCGCGAACATTTGACTTGCATCGGGTAACAAGAAGCGCCTTATCATCTCAATCACATACAAGGTGTGATCATCCACCGTATAAATATGAAAAAGATCATGCTGCATTTGGCCAACAATGCGATCAAATTCCGGTAGGTATCTGCCCAGTACGCCGTAGCGTTTCATGCGCCGCAATTGTGAAACCAGGCGGTAAGGCGAGCGCAATAGTTCGAGAAATAACTGTTGATTGGCGGGGGTGTTTCTAAAGTCGTCATCAATTAAGTGGCGGCTTTCGCGTATCAGCCGAATAGTTGCAGCACGAAAGCCAGTGATAGACTGAATTTGTGCCGCCAACACAAAAATCTCCAGCAATGCAGAGGGGTTTTGTTCGAAAACTTTTTCATGGGCCACTTCAATAAAGTTATCGCGTATTTTAAAGCGCGCATTGATGGGCTTGGCAGTAGTGTTCTCGTCGCGCTTAATAATGGCTTCGTCAAGAAATTGCAGTAGCACATCATTGAGCTCGCGCAGCGATATAACAATGCGATAGTATTCATGCATAAACTGCTCAATGGCCAGTTGACCGTCCTGGTCTTGATAGCCAAATAACTGCGCAAGCTCTCGCTGGTAATCAAACAGTAGCCGCTCTTCGGGTCGCCCGGCGATCATATGCAGGCCATAGCGGACCTTCCACAGGAATTCCTCGCCGTGAATTAAGGTGCTGTATTCGGCTTCGGTAAAAAAGCCTTTGCCACTAAGTGCGGACAAAGTACTGACTTTAAAAAAATGTTTGGCCACCCACTGGATGGTCTGAATATCCCGCAGCCCGCCTGGCGCATTTTTAACATTGGGCTCCAGCTTGTATTCAGTGTGGTTATATTTTTGGTGGCGCTGTTCCTGTTCCTCGACCTTGGCGACAAAAAACGCCTCATTGGGCCACATATTGGTATGGGAAAGGGTCATTTGTAGTTTTTTAAACAGCGCTTGCGAGCCTTGCAGAAGCCGCGCCTCTATTAAACTGGTCACCACTGTAATATCGTTGCCAGCAATCACTTCACACTCTGACAGCGAGCGTACACTGTGTCCGATATTGAGCCCTATATCCCACAATAAGGTGAGAAAGCGCTGTACCTGATCCAGGTCGTGCTGCTGGTCGCTGCGCTCAGTGAGAATCAGCAAGTCGATATCAGACTGGGGGTGCAGTTCACCGCGCCCGTAACCGCCCACCGCCACTAAACTCATGTGCTCACTCCAATGAAACTGTCGCCATGCGAAGTGCAGCATACAGTCCATTAACAAGGCGCGCTCGTACACCAGCTTTCGAACCTCTTCCCCTCGTTTGAAGCGTACATTCAAGTGGTAGTCAATAGCATCCACCGTCAATTTAAAGACCTTGGTAATGGAATCTGTTCTTGCTAAAGCGCTTCTAAACCGGGTTTGGTTTAGCGAAAGGGGAACAGAACTCGATTCAAGTAGGGGAATATCGAGGATACTGGGTTTAGCCAAAGCTTTCTTCCCGACGCGCGGTGAGAACCTCAACGCCCGAGGACGTTACCAGTAGGGTATGTTCCCACTGGGCGGATAGCCTCCCATCGCGGGTTTCCACTGTCCAGCCATCACCTTTAAGCTTAGTTTGAGCCTTACCCGCATTCACCATGGGCTCAATAGTAAAACACATGCCCTCCTGTAGCACCATGCCGGTGCCGGGCTTGCCGTAGTGGAGCACCTGAGGTTCTTCGTGGAAGGTATGGCCGATGCCATGGCCGCAGTATTCCCTGACCACAGAATAATAATTCGCCTCTGCGTGGCTTTGAATAACATGCCCAATATCGCCCAGTTGAGCGCCTGGTTTAACCAGTTCGATCCCTTTATAAAGACACTCCTGAGTGATTTGCACCAAGCGCTGCGCATGGGTGCTGGTTTTGCCAACCAAATACATTTTGCTGGTGTCGCCGTGATAGCCCTGGTGGATAACGGTGACATCAATATTAATAATATCGCCGTTTTTAAGCTTCTTTTTATCAGAGGGAATGCCATGACAGATCACCTGATTCACCGATGTACAGATAGACTTGGGAAAACCGCGGTAGCCCAGGCATGCCGGAATTGCCTTTTGCACCTCAGTGATATGCCGGTGGCACAGCGTATCCAGCTCAGCCGTGGTAATGCCGGGCTGGACGTGGGCTTCTATCATTTCCAAGACCTCGGCCGCCATTCTGCCTGCGATGCGCATTTTCGCCACTTCCTCGGGTGTTTTAATCGTAACAGTCATAATTTGCGTCATTAAATCTTGAGACATTTTCTTATCCAGATTATACATCGCGGGTGAAAACATCAGCTAAGTTGTTGTGCTGCACAGTGAACCTGAGTTGTGCCTGGCTGCCTTACTGGCAGTCGTATTTCCAAGCTTGCCAAGTCAAGCAATCACTTGCGTAGACTCGCGCAATGCCCATACGCCGTTCAAGATTGGCTATTTTAACAGCTTACTATTGATTCAGGGCGGCCTGTTGACCTAAACCAGACTTTAGGGGTGTGTTATTGTGGCAAGACCCCTATATTCAAGCGTCAAATGTCAAGCATCACAAGCATAAAGGTACAATCTACAAGCTCCAGACCTTATAGATTGCGATAAAAACCATTGATTTAAATGCATATGCATGTAAAATGCTGCCCATGACAATGAAAAAATCTGATATTTGCCTGGCACACAGCCTGCGTAGCGCTGATCGGGTGGTTTCCCAGCACTACAACGAATACCTGGCACCCCTGGGCGTGCGCAACACACAGTTTTCTATTTTGCGGATGCTGCACAAGGTCGGCACCACCACGGCCACCCATATTCAAGACGCCTTAGTGCTGGATCAAACCACGGTTTCCCGGGCGGTAAAACTATTGATTCGCGATGGCCATGTTATCGTCGGCCAGGGGCAAACCAAGCGAGAAAAGGCCTTATCACTCACAAAAGAAGGCGAAAAACTCTATCAACAGGCTCTGGGCCCATGGCAACAAGCGCAAAAATCCCTGCGTAAAAAATTGGGGCCGGGTAAAGATGAGTTGTTAATTGAACTCAGTCGTTTGATTATTTCTACTAAGGGGTGATTCAGAGGACAGAGGAGGGGGATGGTCTTCTTTAGGTCTAAGTATGTATATACATGCGTATCAGTTGTTGTGGTTTTATGCATGTATATGCATTTACTTTTGGGTAACGTTTTTGCCCCCGATTTTTATACACAGAGGAGATTTCAATAATGCCCCTAACTATTTTGCCCAGCCGCTCTTTTTTTCGCTGGATCGTTAACCACCCCAAGCGGGTTATTATTGTTAGCTTGTTGTTGATGGTGTCGATGTTGGTTTTTATTCCGCAACTGGGTAAAGACACTCGCGCCGACGCCTTTCTGGCCGATGATAATCCTGCCCTGGTCTACCGTGGCAAGGTCAAAGACCTGTTTGGACTCAGCGATCCACTGGTTATTGCCGTTGTCAGTGACCGCACAATCTTTACGCCCGAGGCGCTGAATTTTGTCAAGGCAGTCACTGAGGCAGTGGCCCTTGTCGACAATATTGACCCCGAGGGCATTATCCTAAAAACCGCAGTTGAACACAGAATTTGGGCTGAGAGATAAGGCCGCAAGACAAGGCGTCGCTCGCCGGCAATGGCCGTAGCCCTTGCCAAGAGTGACAACGCCGTATTGCGGCCTTAGATCCAGTCCAAATCTGTGTAGCGTTTTTTAACTCACCCGATGGGTGAATAAGAAGTAAAGTATTTTTGTTGGTACATCAGTGTCTTACGTGAGAAACAAGCGGTCAACTGCGGTTTTTAGGATTA
>JBCBZU010000131.1:0-6230 GCA_039815165.1 Pseudomonadota bacterium | reverse complement strand
TTTTTAACACAGTAGCGGTGATTTATCTATAACGACCTTGAAAATTTGATACATTTTCTCAAGAAAGCAGGCTATGTTACTCAATTAACTGATAAAACTCACTATCTATTGTAGACTCTGGTGATTCAGTCTCCAGTTATAACAGAGGTTTTTGGATGGGTTTTTCACTGGGCGTCGTAATGGACCCCATCGACAAAATTAAGGTTCACAAAGATACCACTCTGGCCTTGTTATTGGCCGCAAAAGCCGCGGGATGGACTCTCTATTATATGGAGCTAAGCGATCTTTATTTAGATCAACATATCGCCATGGGCACTATGCACCCTCTGGATGTCTATGATAGCCAGCAACGCTGGCACCACCTTGGCGAAAGGGAGATCAGAGCTCTCGGTGAATTGGATGCGCTGTTAATGCGTAAGGACCCGCCTTTTGATGCCGCCTTTCTGCATAGCACCTACATCTTGGAAGCTGCCAGTCAGCAGGGCTGTCTGGTGGTCAACCATCCACGCAGCCTAAGGGATTGTAATGAAAAGCTATTCGCAGCCCAATTTCCACATTGTTGCCCACCGCTCAGGGTTAGCAACAGTCCTGAACAATTACGAGACTTTTACAAGACCCATAAAGATGTGATTTTTAAACCACTCGATGGCATGGGCGGCAGCGGTATCTTTCGCTGTAAACCGGAGGACGCCAATGTGGGGGTTATTTTGGAAACTCTCACCCGCCACGGCCGGGATTATGTTATGGCCCAAGCCTTTATACCCGAAATATCAGCAGGCGATAAACGCGTTCTTGTGGTCAATGGCGAGCCCATCCCCTACGCCCTTGCCCGCGTTCCCGCCAAAGGCGAAACACGGGGCAATCTGGCGGCTGGCGGCTCAGGACGTGCTCAGCCATTATCGGCGCGCGATCACTGGATCGTGTCACAGATTGCACCGACTCTGGTGGAGAGGGGTTTAATGTTCGTAGGCCTGGACATTATTGGCGATTACCTGACAGAGATTAATGTCACCAGCCCCACATGTGCCCGCGAAATTGATAAGGCTTATGGTACTAATATAGGACAGAAGCTGATACAGGCAATACAGGAGCAACTAGGTTAATGGCTTTTGCTGCAAACACCAGCACCCGCACTGCAAGTCCACAGGTATCCACCGGTGATCGCCTGAGCTTTACCTTTTTCTTGGCGGCAGCCATCCATGTGCTATTGATGTTCATTGGATTTGACTTTAGTCTGCCTGACGATAGCGCCCCCAGTGTCACTGTTACCTTGGCGACCTATGCGGCCGAAGAGCCACCCGATGAAGCTGACTTTGTCGCTCAATCCAACCAGGTTGGCAGCGGTACTCTCGATGAGGCCAAGCAAATCACCACCGATAAGCTGTCTCCGTTTAGCGCCCAGACGATTGAAAATGTAGAGTTTTTAACTGAGACCAAAGCATCACAAAATAGCCCCCAAAATTCCCAAGTGATTACCGCAGCGGAATCGGAGACAAGCGTTAACAGCACGCCAGACAACACTGAGGCCACGCCTTCTGAAAGGGGCAAAAATCAGCAAGAACGGCAGAGCATTACCCAGGAAATCGCCAGCCTAAATGCCAAGCTTGATCGCCAGCGCCAGCAATATGCAAAGCGCCCGCGAGAGCGGGTGCTTACATCAGTTTCTACGAAATCTTCTGCAGATGCTGCCTACCTAAACGAGTGGACGCGCAAGGTGGAAACTGTGGGCAATCAAAATTTCCCGCGAGAAGCGGTTCAAAAGCGCATCACCGGTAGTTTACGCTTACAGTCCATTATCAAGTGGAATGGCATCCTGATACGGGCGGAAATACTGCAATCCTCTGGGCACCGAGTTCTCGACGATGCTGCATTGCAAATAATCAACCGCGCCGCACCGTTTCTGCCATTTCCGCCCGAAATTCGTAAAGATACGGACCAGATGGTGATTATTCGCACCTGGAACTTTGAAATCGATGGACTCTCTACCTCTCAATAGGGGCTCCGAATCTTAAAAGGAACAAAAATTAAGCATTGCGTTTCCCCAAAAAACTTGCATACTGGTAGGGTTATTGATCAAACGGATTACCATGCTATTTAACTCTTTTAAAAATCACTTTCTCATTGCTATGCCAGGTTTGGAAGACCCAAATTTCCAGCAGGCCGTTACCTATATATGTGAGCACCACCAAAACGGCGCTATGGGCATTGTGGTTAACCACCCATTAAAGTTAACCATGAAAGAGCTATTTGGACACCTCAATATGGATGTGCATGAATCCATCGAAGAAGACCCCTTAATGTATGGTGGTCCCGTCAAAAAAGAACGCGGGTTTGTCTTACATACCAGTGACAAGCAATGGGAAAACACTCTCGCGATTGCTGAAGGCATTAGCCTTACTGGCTCTAGAGATATTTTGGCTGATATTGCCAAGGATAATGGCCCGCAACACGCCATGATAGCGCTCGGTTACTCAGGTTGGGATGCCGGGCAACTGGAAGCGGAAATTGCCGCAAATACGTGGTTGACCGTTCCAGCCGATAAGCAAATTCTATTTCATACTGATTATAGCCAGCGTTGGAAATCCGCTGCGCGCAAGCTTGGTATTGACCTTAACTTAATGACCAGTCAGCAGGGACATGCCTAAGGGCCAATGGCAGTCACTGCATTAGCCTTTGATTATGGCCTACGCAGTATAGGCGTTGCCTACGGGCAATCCCTCACTGGCACCGCCCAAGATCTAAATCCCCTTAACGCTAAAGACGGAATTCCTGATTGGCGGCAAATTCAACAGCTCATCGATGAGTGGAAACCTTCCATCCTTATTGTTGGCTTACCTTTAAATATGGATGACAGCGAAAGCGAACTGAGCCGCCGTGCCCGTAAATTTGGCAATCGATTAAAGGGGCGCTTTAACATTAAGGTAGAATGGATGGATGAGCGCCTTAGCAGTTTTGCAGTCAAACTGGACGCCAAAAGAGGAGGGCATAAAGGGGATTTTAAAAAGCACCCCATTGATTCATTAGCCGCGCAGATGATTTTGGAGGATTGGTTTAGAATCGGAGGCTTATCCTAAGCCGGATTATCGAGAAAGCTCAGTTAGATTTCGGTGCTAGGGCCATGATCCTAGATTCTTCAATTGGACGCTCGAAATTGATGATTTTACAAGCCCAACTCTTGCCAAATCGCATCTACTCTATCCTTTACTTGCTTATCCATCATTATCGGTTGGCCCCATTCTCGATCTGTTTCTCCACGCCATTTATGGGTCGCATCTAAACCCATTTTAGAGCCAAGACCTGAGACCGGGGAAGCAAAATCCAAATAATCAATAGGCGTGTTATCAATCAAGGTAAGATCGCGGGTTGGATCAGTGCGAGTCGTAATAGCCCAGATAACGTCTTCCCAATTTCGCGCATTGATGTCATCGTCTGTGACAATAACAAATTTGGTGTACATAAACTGCCGCAAAAAAGACCACACACCCATCATCACGCGTTTGGCGTGGCCGGGGTATTGTTTTTTCATGGTGACAATTGCCATGCGGTAAGAACAGCCTTCTGGCGGCAGGTAAAAGTCAATAATTTCAGGGAATTGCTTTTGCAAAATCGGGACGAACACTTCGTTTAAGGCCACACCTAATATCGCGGGTTCATCGGGCGGACGTCCTGTGTAGGTACTGTGGTAAATGGGGTCTTGTTTCTGGGTAATGCGCTCAATGGTAAATACCGGAAAGCGATCAACTTCGTTGTAGTAACCGGTATGGTCGCCAAAAGGGCCTTCATCGGCCATATCATCGGGATAAATATAGCCTTCTAAAATAATTTCCGCTGAAGCCGGTACTTGTAAATCATGTTCGATGCAGTTGGTCACTGTTGTTTTGCCGCCACGCAATAAACCGGCAAAAGCATATTCACTTAGCGTATCGGGTACTGGGGTGACCGCCCCTAAAATGGTGGCGGGATCAGCGCCTAATGCGACAGCCACTGGATAAGGCTTGCCCGGATTTTGCTGTTGGAATTCCTTAAAGTCCAAAGCGCCGCCACGATGGCTTAACCACCGCATGATCAGACGGTTCTTAGCAATCTTTTGCATGCGGTAGATACCTAAATTTTGCCGACTTTTATACGGACCACGAGTGATCACAAGTGGCCATGTCACCAAGGGGCCCGCATCTCCCGGCCAACAGGTTTGAATAGGATAATGATCGAGATCGATTTCCTCACCAACAAATTGTTGCTGCTGGCAGTCAGCCTTGGTGATTACCTTGGGCGACATCGTCAGTACTTTTTTAAATAGCGGTAATTTTTCCCAAGCGTCTTTCATACCTTTGGGTGGCTCGGGCTGTTTTAACATGGCCAGCACTTCGCCTATTTCACGCAGTGCTTCAACAGAATCAGCACCCATGCCCAGTGCAACCCGTCTCGGTGTACCAAATAAATTCGCCAGTACCGGAACTTTATAACCAAGAGGGTTTTCGAAAAGCAGCGCTGGACCGCCGGTTTTTAGCGTGCGATCACAGATTTCTGTTATTTCAAGATGGGGATCAACTGCTTGCGCTATACGCTTCAACTCACCCATAGACTCAAGTTGTTGGATAAAGTCGCGGAGGTTTTTGTATTTCATATGATAAGTGATCGTTCATTCTTACTGAGGGAGCACTTGAAAAGAATACACTGTCACTTTAAAGACGCTGTCGATATATTCCTATACGCTTTGCGCAGGCTGCATACTCGAATCTTCAGGTATGCCCCTGTACACTGCGGTTCTCCATAAGGTGCTCCCTTAATCTCACGAAAAAATCCCAATTGTTAGAGCCGCCCTAAAGCTATTGGTGTGCACCAGTGAGCGATAAGAATCTACTTACGCTTCATTGATAAGAAGAATTCATCATTGGTTTTGAAGCCTTTGAGCTTATCGACTACAAATTCTGTGGCCGCTACATCTTCCATATCATTTAGCAGCTTGCGCAAAATCCAAACCCGCTGCATTTCATCTTCTGCCATCAATAGATCTTCCCGGCGAGTGCCTGAACGGCGAACATTAATGGCGGGGTAGATACGTTTTTCTGAAATCTTACGATCGAGATGCAATTCCAGGTTGCCGGTACCTTTAAATTCCTCATAAATAACTTCGTCCATCTTCGAGCCAGTATCGATAAGCGCCGTGGCAACAATCGATAAACTACCCCCTTCTTCAATATTACGGGCGGCGCCAAAGAAACGCTTGGGACGCTCCAGAGCATGGGCATCGACACCACCGGTCAGCACCTTACCGGATGAAGGAATAACCGTGTTATAGGCGCGGGCAAGGCGGGTAATTGAGTCTAAAAGAATAATGACATCTTTTTTATGTTCAACCAGTCGCTTGGCTTTTTCAATAACCATTTCAGCCACTTGAACATGGCGTGACGGTGGTTCATCAAAGGTTGAGGCGAGTACCTCACCGCGCACAGAACGCTGCATTTCAGTGACTTCTTCCGGGCGCTCATCAATCAACAGTACGATCAAGTGGCACTCTGGATTGTTGCGGGTAATCGCCTGTGCAATATTCTGCATCATAATGGTTTTACCCGCTTTCGGCGGTGCAACAATCAAACCGCGCTGGCCTTTGCCGATGGGTGAAATCATATCGATGATTCGCCCCGTTAAATCTTCAGTTGAGCCATTGCCCGCCTCTAGCTTTAAGCGGTCATTGGGGAACAGAGGGGTGAGGTTTTCAAAAAGAATTTTGCTGCGGGAATTTTCGGGCTTATCGAAGTTAATTTCACTGACTTTGAGCAGCGCAAAGTAACGTTCGCCCTCTTTGGGGGGGCGAATTTTACCGGCAATGGTATCACCAGTGCGCAGGTTAAAACGTCTTATTTGACTGGGCGATACATATATATCATCGGGCCCGGCCAGATAAGAGCTGTCGGCTGAACGCAAAAAACCAAAGCCATCCTGTAATATCTCAAGGACGCCATCGCCATAGATATCCTCACCGCTTTTTGCGTGGCGCTTTAAGATGTTAAAAATAACGTCCTGTTTACGAGAACGAGCCATATTATCCAGGCCCATTTCGTTGGCGATGTTGATCAGTTCTTCAATCGGTTTTGTTTTTAAATCAGTTAAATTCATAGAGTTACAGAGAGGTTAATAATGTATAGGGGGGTGGAGTTGCTTGGTGCGATAAAATGTTTAGTAATATACAATCTAGACTTTTACAATATTAAAGGCTTATGCTAAAGACT
>JBCBZU010000125.1:0-6293 GCA_039815165.1 Pseudomonadota bacterium | reverse complement strand
TGCACGGAAAGAGGGAGTTTATAGGTAATAAATGACCGATTGAGTACATTTTTAACGCCGCATAAGAGCAAAATGGCTTTCGTGCAAAGGTCTCACATTGTATGCTTTTCAAGTGCCTCGTTAACTTTACTCAGGCCGCATATGGGGAAATAGCAATACGTCGCGAATCGATGGCGAGTCTGTCAACAGCATCACCAGACGATCAATACCTATACCCTCACCCGCTGTTGGCGGCAAACCGTACTCCAAAGCGCGAACATAGTCGGAGTCGAAGTGCATGGCTTCATCATCACCCGCATCTTTCTCAGCCACCTGTTGTTGAAAGCGCCGAGTTTGGTCTTCAGCATCATTAAGCTCTGAAAATCCATTGGCAAGTTCGCGACCGCCGACAAAGAACTCAAAGCGATCCGCGACGAAGGGATTATCATCATTGCGGCGGGCCAGAGGCGATACCTCTATGGGGTATTCGGTAATAAAAGTAGGATGATCTAAACGATGTTCAACCGTCTTTTCGAATATTTCAATTTGCACTTTACCCAAGCCCCAACTGTCTTTTAGGGGAATCGCTAAATTCTCAGCAATGGTTTTTGCTGCTGCGGCATCCGCCAGCTGCTCTGCGGTGATGTCTGGGTTAAAGTGCAGAATGGAATCAAATACACTCATGCGCACAAAAGGTTTGGCAAAGTCATAGACTTTTTCTTCGAGAATTTCACCCTCAGCGTTTTTCACCGTATTTTTAACTGTTGTAGTCCCCAAGACATCGTCAGCAATACCGCGCAACATCGACTCAGTGTGGTCCATTAAATCGGTATAGTCGGCATAGGCTTGATAAAACTCTAACATGGTGAATTCTGGATTGTGACGGGTCGACAGGCCTTCATTGCGGAAGTTACGATTAATCTCGTAAACTCGCTCGAAGCCACCAACCACTAAACGCTTTAAATATAATTCCGGTGCAAT
The DNA here is from genome assembly GCA_039815165.1 of Pseudomonadota bacterium. GTDB lineage: Bacteria > Pseudomonadota > Gammaproteobacteria > Pseudomonadales > Cellvibrionaceae > CANLBN01. The sequence continues at coordinate 5,333 of JBCBZU010000125.1, read as the reverse complement.
GCGCAGATACATATCCATAGCCAAGGCATTGTGGTGGGTGACAAAAGGCCTGGCCGTTGCGCCACCAGGAATAGTGTGTAACATGGGCGTTTCAACTTCCAAGAAACCCTTATCATTTAGGTAATTACGCATACCGGCAATCACTCGTGAGCGGGTCTTAAACGTATCGCGCACTTCAGGATTAACCAGTAAATCGACATAGCGTTGGCGATAGCGTATTTCTTGGTCAACTAAACCTTTGTGTTTATCAGGTAGTGGGCGTAGCGACTTGGTAAGTAATTGAAAGTCTTCCAGGTTGACGTATAAATCGCCCTTACCGGACTTATGTAAAACGCCCCTTACGGCAACAATATCGCCTATATCCCACAAACCCGTCGTTGCTTTGAGCTGTTTTTGAGCGTCTTTACTGGCATAAAGTTGAATACGACCAGAATCATCTTGCAAGACCATAAAAGGGCCACGCTTTGCCATCACTCGACCCGCAACCGATACTGTGTGATCTAGCGCTTCCAGTGCTTCTTTGGTTTTGTCGCCGAACTCTGCTTGCAGAGCAAAGGCTTTGTGTTCACGTGTAACTTGGTTGGGAAAGGCCACACCCTGCTGACGAATCGCCGCCAATTTTTCGCGACGTTCCGCAATTAATCGGTTTTCATCTTGCTGTAGATCGTTTGACATAATTTTCTCAGTTTGTTGCTTACAATCGATTAAGTCAGCGTTTTAATAGGGCTGAATTGTCTGTCTGAATTTATGGGAATCGCTAACCAGGGGCTTTAAGCTTATTCCTGAGAGGGCAGGTAGTTGTTTGCCCCTAGCGCACCCGGCTTATAAGCCCGCTTTTAAGCTTGCCTGGATAAACTGGTCCAAACTGCCGTCCAATACGGCCTGACAATTACTGGTTTGCACACTGGTACGTAAATCTTTAATGCGTTGGTCATCCAATACATAAGAGCGAATTTGACTGCCCCAACCAATATCCGCTTTGCTGTCTTCCAGCGCTTGTTTGTCGGCATTGCGCTTTAGCAGTTCCTGCTCATACAGTTTGGCGCGAAGCATCTTCCAGGCGGCATCCCGGTTTTGATGTTGGGAACGCTGACTTTGGCATTGAACGACAATCCCCGAGGGCTCATGGGTTAAACGAACCGCAGAGTCAGTCTTGTTGATATGTTGACCACCGGCACCTGAGGCGCGGTAGGTATCTTCGCGCACATCAGACTTATCCACGGCTACTTCGAAGTTATCATCAATTTCCGGTGATACAAATACCGAACAAAAAGAAGTGTGGCGACGATTACCTGAATCAAAAGGCGATTTGCGCACCAGGCGATGCACACCGGTTTCCGTGCGCAGCCAACCAAAGGCATATTCACCTTCAAAGTGGATGGTGGCACTTTTAATACCTGCCACATCCCCTGCTGAGGCTTCTTCAAGCGTTGTTTTAAAACCTTTATGATCACCCCAGCGCAGGTACATACGCAATACCATCTCTGCCCAGTCTTGCGCTTCTGTGCCCCCGGAACCGGATTGGATATCCAAATAAGCATTATTGGGATCCGTTTCGCCGGAGAACATGCGTCGAAACTCAAGGGTAGAGAGGTGGGTATTGAGACTGTCTATATCCCCCTGGACATCACTGAGAGATGACTCATCCCCCTCTTCTACGATCATGTCTAATAGTTCGCGAGTATCGGCAACACCCTGCTTAAGGGTATCAATGGTATTGACAACTTGCTCTAGGGATGAGCGCTCTCGACCGAGCGCTTGAGCTCGATCCTGGTCACTCCACACATCGGGTTCGGCGAGCTCAAGCTCAACCTCCGCCAGGCGCTCTTGCTTTTGGTCGTAGTCAAAGATACCCCCTCAGCGCTTCGGTGCGCGCTTCGAGTTCGCTCAGTGTAGTCAGGTAAGGATTGATTTCCATAATAGCTAAAAAGTGCTCGAGTTATAACCGATTAGGTGGGCGCGGATTGTACCCTATCTGCTTCTGGCTCTCCACCACAAGCTCTCCGCCACAAGCCTGCCTTTAGTAAGCCTGCGAAAAATAAGCCTATTTATTGTATTTTTGGCAAACATTGACTAAAACTCTATATCGAGACCTGAACTTTTTGGTTTTTGAGGCGTCTTTAAGATTACACGAATTGTCGCTGTAGTGCGGCAGATGTACGACACTAATGGAATTATGTAAGGGAGTTAAAGGGCATATCTGGAAACAGTGATTTGAGCGCGCAAGCGACAGCGCTGCCGCAAAACAAGCGCATTTTAGACATACCCTTAAGGGACTTTGGCACTAGACTTTAACACTAAACTTTAACACTAGACTCTACTACTAATGGAGACACACAATGAGTAAAATCAAAACCTCAGTTGCACTTTCAGGCGCTATTGCCGCCGGCCTTTTCCTGGCGACCGCTAACGATGCCGTTGCCGGCCCAAAATACAAAGCTGAGAAATGCTATGGCATTTCTAAAGCCGGCAAAAACGATTGTGCTGCTGGCCCGGGTACAAGCTGTGCGGGCACTTCTACTGTTGACGCACAAGGTAACGCCTGGATGTTTGTTCCCAAGGGAACCTGTGAACGTTTGGTTGGCGGTACTCTCAAACCCACTGACAGCAACCTCCCCGGTTAAGTCCCTGGCATTTAACCTGCTACGGCCGGCTTTATGCTGGCCTTTTTTGTTTGCAAGAGAGCCTAAAAAAACTTAAAAATTTCACCATAGGTCCTGCTATAACTACATTTTTAATTTTTCTCAGGCTGTTTTTATCCAGAGGAAGTAAGACTGGCTCTGGGAGCAATCCAACGGAATTTTCTAAGCTCAACCGTTTTTTATTAATAGTGATAATGACGACACGATTACCGGCAAAGACAGGCATTAGCTTAAAGCCCCAACATTATCGGGATATTATCGAGCAGCAACCCGATATCGGCTGGCTCGAAGTCCATCCTGAAAATTACATGGGTGATGGTGGGCTGCCTCATTATTATCTTTCATGCATACACCAGGACTACCCGATTTCCATGCATGGCGTAGGACTCTCGCTTGCTTCCTCCGACGGCATTGACGAGCACCATCTAAACGCGCTGGCTACCGTCGTTAAACGCCACCAGCCTGAACAGGTATCTGAACATTTGGCATGGAGCCATTGGAATAGCGTGTTTTTAAATGACTTACTGCCCCTGCCCTATACCCAAGAATTTTTAGCCGTGGTTGTTAGCAATATTCACAAGGTTCAGGACGCTTTACAGCGCACGCTATTAATTGAAAATCCATCAGCCTACTTGGGCTTCAAGCATAGCGAATTATCTGAAACCGAATTTTTGCACGCAATAGTCGAGCAGACCGGAGCAGGCTTACTGCTGGATGTGAACAATGTCTATGTATCGGCCAACAATCAGTCATACAGCGCCCAAGAGTATATCGATAACTACCCCATCGATGCCATCGGCGAAATTCATTTAGCCGGCCATGCGGCAAATGATCTCAATGGAAAAACCTTGTTGATAGATGATCACGGGTCAGCGCCTATCGACCCGGTTTGGGATTTGTTTGAATATACCCTGCAACGCTGTCGCACCGCCATCCCAACATTGATCGAGTGGGATACAAATGTACCTGCACTCAACAGGCTGCTAGAAGAAGCGACAACTGCGAAGCAACTTATGGACAAACACCTTGGGGTTGCGGCCTGATGCAAGCAAAGGCATGGCAACAATTGTTTTCCGAGTCGCTGTTTAGCGGCTTAGATAAAGATTTATCAACAACCTTTGCCAGTATAGACGCAGATGAGCGGCAACTGCGCTTTGCGGTATATCAAAACAATGTGTTTTATTCACTTAGCCAAGCCCTAAGCGATCTCTATCCAGTGGTTAAGCAACTGGTTGGCGATGATTTTTTTAATGGCTTGGCACAGGCCTATATTCGCCAATATCCACCCAGTCGAGCGGCAATGGTGTATTTTGGTGAAGGCTTTAGTGAGTTTTTGGCTAACTTCGAACACGCACAGTCACTGCCTTATCTCGTTGATATTGCGGCATTGGAATTGGCCCGGCACCAAAGCTATCATGCGGCAGATGAAGTGGTTTTGAGTGCGGGTGATTTTGCCACCATTGAGGCTGCGGCATTTGAACAAGCCACACTCAAACTACAGGCCTCTTTTAAGCTAATAAGCTCTGCTTTCCCTATCTTTAGTATTTGGGACAGCCACCAGCAAAACAGCGCTGCTACAACCATCGAGCTCAATGAACCTCAGTGGGTTCTTATTGTCAGACATGACTACCAGCTACAAACATTTAATGTTGATCCCGGCACCTATCGCTTTTACCATGGCTTGGACCAAGGCCTCAGCGTTGCTGATGCCGTCACTTATGCGGTAGAGGCATGTGATTATGATATTGCCGCCGCCATCCATCTGGGTATTGGTAATGGCTTTTTTAGTGATGCTGGTTTTCTTAGCCAAGCAGATGCAGACTAAGTAATGTGCCAACAGTAAAATACGACAAATGACTTCAACCAAGAGTGAACAATGAATGAAAACTAAACTTTGCAAAGTGATCTCACCTATCAACAGACTGCTCGCAAAAATACCGGAGTGGCTTATTAACCTCTGTATGCGCATTGTCATATTTAAAGTATTTTGGTTTGCCGCTCAAACTAAAATTGTCGGCTGGACAATCGCCGGTCAACACTTTGCTTTTTGGAATCTAACCGATAACACCTTCCTGCTGTTCGACTTTGAATACGGGGTGCCACTGCTTCCGTCTACGGTTGCAGCATATATGGGCACTTTTGGTGAATTCTTTTTGTCTTTGATGATATTATTTGGTTTTTTAACCCGCTTTGCTGCACTGGGTTTGCTAGTGATGACCATGGTTATTCAACTTTTTGTTTATCCTGACGCATGGTGGGCAACTCACGTTTATTGGGTATTGCCCTTGCTCTATTTAGCCAAAAACGGTGGTGGCAAACTGTCACTTGACAATATTTTTTGCAAATAGAGATTTTCAATGGCGTCAATCAAATAGTTCAGGACCAACTATTTGATTGCCCGGTTAATAGTAAAAAGCAAGCATGGCTTGCCTTTTTACTGTATGTGCATAACATAAATAACCAGTTCATCATTGAGGCAAGTCGCCTTCCACTCCACCTCCCTGTCCCATAATTTTATTTTATATAGTTTATTGTCTTGATTAGCTTTGTAAGCGGGCCGGTTGATCACACATACGATTCGAAAATTTCAAGAAGGTGACCTAGATGCAAGGATAGAAAACCATGAAAAATCGGATATAGAGGTGTTTGCCCATTCTTTTAATGATATGGCCGATACTATTGTGGGCAATA
>JBCBZU010000424.1:0-2487 GCA_039815165.1 Pseudomonadota bacterium | reverse complement strand
CGTTATCGGCAGCACTGTAGTGGGTCATCGCCACGCATGCGGCAGTGAAGGCAATCTGAGCAAGTGTTTTTTTCATAATAAGTCCTCTATAACACCCCTAAAAATTTCCGTAGGGTAACATATTAGACTTGATTAGATAATGTGAAGGGCGTATATATTTCACCACTCTTATTTGTATAAAAAATATGCTGCCGATTAATGCCTAGAGAGAATTCTTCGCACACTTTCGATCGAAAACAAGTCCAGAAATAAATACTAAAGCGCCTAGGGCTGACTTATCGATCAAAAATAGACTGCAAGGCATCATCCAAGGTCGGATAATCAAATTCGAAGCCATTTTTAAGTAACTTTTGTGGCACCACTTTTTGCCCCTCCAACAATAACTCAGCCGCTTCACCCAGTAGCAGAGACACTATTCTTGCCGGCAGCGATAACAAGGCTGGGCGGCGCAAGGTCTTACCCAGCGTTTTTGAAAACATATAATTTGTCATGGGATTTGGCGCCGTGGCATTGACCGGGCCTTTGATCTGATCGTTATCGAGAAGAAACAGTAGCAGTTTGACCATGTCATTTATATGAATCCATGAGAACCACTGTCGACCATGGCTAATAGGGCCGCCCAGGCCCATATAAAAAGGCGGCAACATTCGCTTTAATGCCCCGCCCTGTTTTGTCAACACCACACCGGTTCTTACCGTACAAACTCGCATTTCAGCAAATACGGCCTGAGCGGCTGCTTGCTCCCATTGCTGGCACAGTTCGCTGGAAAAACAGGGTCTGGGTTTAGCGTTTTCATCCAGTGCGATATCCTCGGGATAGTGACCATAGTAGCCAATCGCTGAGCCATTGATTAATACTTGCGGCTTGCTTTTACACTGTGCAATCCACTGCACAATATCCTGCGTTATACCAATGCGGCTGTTTTTCAACTTTTGTTTTCGCGAGGCTGTCCAGCGCTTATCCATAATGGGTTCACCGGCCAGATTGACGACTGCATCGACATCGATACTTAACTCTTTGATCGTACCGACCAAACTAACGTGGCCGTTAAATAATACCTTGGCTTTATCAAAGTTGCGCGCTAGCAGAGTAATTTGTTCGCCGCGCTCTAATAGCGCCTTTATCAAAGCGCTTCCAATAAGACCGGTACCACCGGCAACTAATATATGCATGCTAATTCCAAAGAAGTGCAGCCCCAATAACACCGGAAGAATCTCCGTGACGGGCTTTTAATAAAGGGGTTGTAGATGTATCTGAAAAAATATATTTATCCCAACGTTTAGGAACTTCTGTATAAAGTAGTTCGATATTGCTCATTCCTCCACCTAATACAATCATATCCGGGTCAATAATATTGATGATTTGAGCCAGACTTTTGGCCAAACGCTCACAATAGCGATTAAGGCAATCGATAGCAACTTGCTCACCAACAAGCGCAGCCTCGACAATGTGTTCGGCAGTTTTATCTTCAGTCACTAAAGGGTTTTGATTTACGCGCTGATAGTCCGCAACCAAAGCTGGACCGGATAACCAGGTTTCTATGCAACCGCGTTTACCGCAATAGCATAAAGGCCCGGGATATTCAGCATGGTGTGGCTGAGCACTCTGATAGCGAATCACTTGTTTATGTCGATAAATATCCGATACCGGCTGATCCCCTGATTGTGCTTTAATCGAATGAGTTTCATTAAAGATAAGGGGAAAGGGTAAGGGATTGTGGCCCCACTCTCCGGCTAAGCCATTTGCGCCTAAAAATACCTTTTTATCAATCACTAAACCACCACCACAGCCTGTACCTAAAATCACCCCAAATAAACTGTAGGCCTCGACCGCAACACCCTTTATTGCCTCCGACAGTGCAAAACAATTGGCATCGTTGGCAATACGTATTTCTCGATTAAGGCGATTTTCTAAATCTTGCTTAAGTGGTTTGCCGTTGATCCAAGTAGAATTACAGTTTTTGACAATCTGTTTTGACCGGCAAAGTGAACCGGGAATACCAATGCCAATGCTCGCCCGCTCATTAAAATGTGCTTCGGTATCAGTGATGAGTCTTGTAATCAGATTAAGTGTAGCCTGGTAATTTTTTTGAGGAGAAGGCTCCCGGTGGCGATAGAGCTCTCTTTGCCTATGGTCCAAGCAAATAATTTCTGTTTTTGTACCGCCCAGATCGATACCGATTTTCACACGTATTGATGCTTTTTTCTTATGGATAAAATCAGTAGTTTACTCAGATACTATTAACCTGGCAATCAAATAGTTCGTCCTGAACTATTTGATTGACGCTATTGAAAATTGGCGCAACTGTGCGAAGCTGCTTGATTTTTAATGGCTTACATCGGCTATGCCGATGGCAGGACATCCTTGTCCTGTGTTATTACTACCCAGTTTAGAGAAAAGGATACACTGTCATTTCAAACCTTCGGAGGCAGGAGCCGACGTAGAGCGTACAAGGACGTATTCACAGCGTGTTTGAAATGACAGTGT
>JBCBZU010000301.1:0-3543 GCA_039815165.1 Pseudomonadota bacterium | reverse complement strand
TTTGCCCAAATAGACTTTGCCTCTCTCGCGATAGAGAGAGATCGCTTCTTCACTGTAATTGTCGGGCTCTGTTATTAAAATATTCATTTTGCCAGGGGGTAATGTAATATTTTTTGATTGTATGGCTGAAATTTTTTGATGATATCGACTATTTTTTGACTGGCATTGCCATTGCCATATAAGCCCTCTGGTTTATATCTGCCATGTTCAAGCTGGTGTTTTATGGTGGCAGATATGGAGTGAGAATCCACTTGACAATGGCTAACGTTCTGCCCGTGCTCTCTTTGAGTCTGTCTGTCACCGACAATAACCACTGGGGTTCCGGAAAAACTACTGTCCCTTATAAAGCTGGATGAATTGCCTACTGCACATGCGGCATTTTTCAATACCTTTTGATACACTTCAGGCTCCATATTTTTAACAAGGTGTAGCCAATCCGAGTCGTTATTTTCTCGATAGACCCGTATCGCTTTAGAGATTTGATCGGAACCGGCATCGATATTGGGCCATATCCATATGGTGGGAAATGCCAAACTGTCCAGGGCCGTGATCAGTTGTTGTGCCTGGTCTCGATGACCGGAAACATCTGTGGTAACCGGGTGAAAAATAACTAACAAATATGGTTTTTGAATATCGACATTGCCACCAACACCCAAGCCCGAGATATAGTCTTTAGGCACATGATCGTCGAGCGTGAGAATATAATCACCGACCGGACAGCCAACGTTATGAACATACTGGGGGTTTTCCCCCATGCGTATAATATAATCTGATGATCGCGCCGTAGATGGAAAATGTAAGTGCGCTAATTTTGTGATCACGTGACGCGCGCTTTCATCGATTGAACCAGAAACCTCTCCACCTTGTATATGGGCAAGGGGCAAATTCATGTAGGCTGCGGACACGGCAGCAGCCAATGCTTCATATCTGTCGCCAATAATAAGTACTAGATCGGGCGACAAACGCTGAAACTCGGACGAGAATTCTATAACGCCTACACCAATACTTTTTGCCATAGTGACCGGTAAAGAACCTTCGATTTCTATATACACTTTTGAGTCAACGGTAAACCCATCTTGCTCAACTACTTTTTCCGCGTGACCAAAACGTTCAAGCAACATGCTGCCGGAGCACATGGTTAACAGCTCCAGGTCTTCATCCTGCTGAATTGCCTTCATAACTGAGAACATACGCCCATAATTAGCTCTATCCACTAAGACTACGCACACTGTTTTAATCGTTCTAGTGCTCAATGTCTATCTCCTTAAGCTGTTCTCCTGCCGTATAATCTTTTAGTAAGACTTTTCCTAACACCTTGGAAAAGTGCTTGGCAGGAATACCTGTACCGGGTTTTTTTAAGGCAATATCAGACTCTTGCAGCTTGCTGCCCTTTTTTAGATCTCGTTTGGCAAACATACTTTTGCCAAAAAGCGTTTTTAACTCTTGCATCTCAGAGGCTATTTGGTCTTTATCAACAATTTGATGACGTGCCTTGAGTAGAAATCCAACGCCGTCAACCAGCTGCTGTAATTGCTCCAGGGTTATTGAGGACGAAACATCTGGGCCGAAACACTCTTTTGAAAAGGTAAGGTGCAGCTCTAAAAAGCGGGCGCCCAAGGTGACTGCTGCCAGGCCAGAGTAAATAGTGCCGGAGTGGTCGGACAAACCTGAAGGACAAGCATAGCGTGACTGAATTTCTTGTATAACATTTAATCCTATTTTATCTGCGGGGCATGGGTATGAAGTGGTGCACTGAAATATTGAATAGTCGAGGTGGTATTTTTTTGCTATGGCAACTGCATCATCGATATTTTTCCACGACGACATACCGCTGGAAAATAACAGTGGCTTATTTGTTTGGGCCATTTTTTCAAGCAGGGGGATGTTCTCGATTTCTCCTGAACTGATTTTCCATGCCTGGATGTTCAGTTTCTCTAACAGGTCAACGGCCTCAATCGAAAAGGGGGTGGATAAAAACACTAAGCCTTTTGCTGTTGCGTGATCAACCAAATCCTGCCATTGGGCAAATGTGAATTCCATTCTTTTCCAGTAATCATATCGCGTAGCATCTTGGGGAAAGCCTTTTACGCGAAAGGTTTCTAAATGAGAAGACTCTGCCTCGGCAATATGTGTTTGAAATTTAACGGCATTCGCACCTGCACGCGCGACGGCATCGATATATGCATGGGCTGTACCCAAACTACCATCATGGGCCTGACCTATCTCGGCGATAATAAAGCAGCTATCTTCATTGTTTGACAGTATGTTATTGAGCAGCTCTAAATTTTTCATGATTATTAAAATATGTGGGCAGTATTACAATCGTAAATCGACACAATCTTTAGCATAGAGATGTTTTAAATCGTATATAACCACCCCTTTTTTACCGTATGTTTTAATACGCTCTAAAGGCACGTTTCTGAAATGATCGTGAGCCACGGCAATAATAATAGCCTCGTATTCGCTTTGTTTTAACTCACTCACCAGCTCAATTCCATATGCTTGTTTTGCTTCTTCTGGATTAACCCATGGGTCGTAAACATCCGCGTTAACACCGTAATCAGACAATTCGGATAATACATCAACAATTTTGGTATTGCGTAGATCCGGGCAGTTTTCTTTAAATGCCAGTCCCATCACCAACACTTTTGCACCTTGCACATGAATGCGTTTTTTCAGCATTAATTTAACTAACTGAGCGACAACATAAGTGCCCATACTATCGTTTAAGCGACGGCCAGCGAGGATCATCTCTGGTTGATAACCAACCGATTGCGCTTTGTGGGTGAGGTAGTAAGGGTCGACACCAATGCAGTGACCCCCGACCAGGCCTGGACGAAAAGGCAGGAAATTCCACTTGGTACCGGCCGCTTCAAGCACATCTAAAGTGTCAATACCCAGCTTGTTGAAAATAATGGAGAGCTCATTAATGAGTGCAATATTGACGTCACGCTGGGTATTTTCAATTACTTTTGCCGCTTCTGCGACTTTGATGCTTGCCGCTTTGTGAGTGCCTGCGGTAATAATGGATCGGTAAAGTGCATCCACCTCTTCGGCGATTTCTGCTGTAGAGCCCGAGGTCACTTTTAAAATATTGGTGACTCGGTGTTGTTTGTCACCTGGATTGATGCGCTCAGGTGAATAGCCTGCAAAGAAATCCTGATTAAAAACCAAGCCCGATGCATTTTCTAGTACGGGAATACAGTCTTCTTCTGTTGCACCTGGATACACGGTGGATTCAAAAATAACAATGTCGCCTTTGGCAATCACCTTGCCCAACATTTCGCTGGCTTTAATAAGGGGCGCAAGGTCTGGCTGCTTGTGCTTATCCACTGGGGTAGGAACAGTGACAATATAAATTTGACAGTCTTTTAAAGCCGCTATATCCGCTGAGTAACTGAGCATTTTTGCTTGCATTAACTCCGCAGAACTCACCTCCAGAGTCGTATCGTTACCAGCAGATAATTGCTCAATGCGCTGTTGATTAATATCAAATCCAACAACCGTGCGTTGCTTGCCAAATTCAACGGCTAGCGGCAAACC
>JBCBZU010000339.1:0-3114 GCA_039815165.1 Pseudomonadota bacterium | reverse complement strand
TTAAAGATTATTATTACAGACAATAATACCTTAGTGTTTTATTAAACTATTATTTGCAGCAGCAAAGCTGATAAAGCATAGATAAAATTATATTTACCCTGTAACTGCACACAGTATAAAATCTGCTTTTTTCAAGTTTATCCAATTCTATCATTCCCGTTTCATGCATTCTAGTGAGTTCTTGCAATACCGCAGCGTTTTTCTCAGTTAATTAAATACTATAAAATTATCAAGCGCTTAGCATCAGCGAGTAAGTTCGATGTCTGTATTTTTTTATATCCCAATCAATAATCGCTAAATGATGGTTGAAAAATTTTATTGTTGCATTGTTGACAATATACTAGACCTTGCTAGTATGTTCACGCTTGTATTTTATTTATTTTTTCAGACTCTACGGAGCAATTGCTAATCGTATTGATAATAATTTTCATATGCTCTGTAAAGGAATCTTTAAACGTTTCCTGGTTATGGCGGTAGCGACTAATTCAGGCGGCATTGTTAATAAACCTTAATAAAAAGTGAAAAAATGTTTGTCCTGGATACCGATGTTTCTACTCACTTTAAGGTGGGTATTGGATTATAAGCCTTAGTCAGCTTTGTTGTTATAGGGTAAGAGTTTGCATAAGCTCTGAGCCTGATAGTTTATATACCTGATAATTTATATAAGAGTTTGGATCATCGCCTATGCCATATGGGCTTATAAAAGATTGACTAAAACGATAAGCTATTGCGCTATTGCAAGAAAAAATAGCCAACTTTTATACATCTTCGCAGGCAGAAGCCAACGCAGAGTGTATAGAGCATGTGTGCCGCGTATTTGTAATGACAGGCTATTTTTTAAAGCCTGCCAGTCGTATAAAGAGGAGTGAAGTTTATGTTCGACACGTTTGATCCGGTTTTGCTGGCGCGGATTCAGTTCGCTTTTACCGTTTCATTCCATATCATCTTTCCCGCTTTTACCATTGGTTTGGCCAGTTGGCTCGCGGTCGTTGAATGGCGTTGGATAAGAACAGGTGAGGAAATTTACGCACAGGTTTACCGCATGTGGGTTAAAATTTTTGCCGTTTGTTTTGGCATGGGCGTGGTTTCTGGTGTGGTTATGTCCTATCAGTTCGGCACCAACTGGTCTGTTTTTTCTGATCAGGTGGGTAATGTAATCGGGCCTCTACTCGGCTATGAAGTACTAACGGCCTTTTTTCTCGAGGCATCATTCCTGGGCATTATGTTATTTGGTTGGGGCCGGGTGAGTCCTAAAATGCACTTTGCATCCACCTGTATTGTGGCAGGTGGAACTATTCTTTCTGCTTTTTGGATACTCTCTGCCAACAGTTGGATGCAGACACCCCAAGGCTTTGAACTGGGAGAAAATGGCCTACTCTATCCCACCAGCTGGATAGAGATTATTTTCAACCCATCCTTTCCGCCACGTTTTTTTCATATGGTCACCGCCGCTTACCTCACTACGGCTTTTGTCGTCGGCGGTGTTGGGGCATATTATCTCTGGCGCAAAGTGTATACAGAGCATGCGAAAGTCATGTTCAGCATGGCCATGCTAATGGCTGTTTTTGTGGCGCCATTGCAGCTTGTTATCGGCCACTGGCATGGCGAAAATACTCTGCATTATCAACCTGTTAAGCTTGCCGCAATGGAAGGCAACTGGGAGCGCGGCACCAATAAGCCGCTGTATCTCTTTGGTATGCCTAACGAAGAAAAAGAAACCACAGACTACGCTATTGCCATCCCCAATGGTGCAAGTTGGGTGGTAACAGGAAGTGCAGACGGTGAAATTCCTGGATTAAAAGATGTCTCCCCGGAGGAGCGACCGCCAGTTGCCGTGGTTTTTTGGTCTTTCAGAATTATGGTCGGGATTGGCTTGGCGATGATTTTAACGGGCCTTATTGCCGCCTTTTTATTTTTTCGTAAGCGCCTGTTTAACACCCGTAGTTTTCAGTACTGGTGTATGGCGATGACACCAGCGGGTTTTATTGCGGTACTGGCCGGCTGGTTTGTGACGGAGGTAGGCCGACAACCATGGTCAGCTTATGGCGTGATAAAAACGGCTGAAAGTATTTCCCCCGTTATTGCTGAACAAGTGATGCTGACCTTAATTGGTTTTATCGTGGTGTACACCTTTGTATTTGGTGCAGGTAGTTATTACATTATTAAGTTAATTGGCAAAGGCCCTAAAATTATCGAGGAGAGCGAGGAATACTATGATCACAGTATGGAAGCCAGTGTGACCAAGGCAGCAACGCAGGCAGGTGTTAGATGATCGATTTCTCAAGTTGGTTAAATTTACCTCTTATTTGGGGTGTACTTATTAGTACTGCTGTATTTCTCTACGTCATTTTGGATGGCTTTGATTTGGGTTGCGGTATCTTGTTTCCTTTTGCTCCCTCCGACAAATGCAGGGACCGCATGATGAATTCTATCGCGCCCTTTTGGGACGGCAATGAAACCTGGCTGGTGCTGGGCGGCGGTGGTTTGTTCGTTGCTTTTCCAGTGGCTTATTCGATATTAATGCCCGCACTCTATTTACCTATTATGCTGATGCTTATGGGTTTAATTTTTCGTGGAGTTGCATTTGAGTTTCGTTTTAAAGCGGGCGACGGTGACAGAAAGCTTTGGGATATCGCATTTCACGGTGGGTCATTACTGGCGACCTTTATGCAAGGGGTTGTGCTGGGTAACTTTATTCAAGGTATCGAAGTCGATGGTCGCAATTTTGCCGGAGGTGCTCTCGATTGGGCAAATGGCTTTGCCATTGTAACCGGTTTATCGCTATTGTTTGGCTATGCATTGCTGGGCGCGACCTGGTTGATAATGAAAACCGAAGATGAAACTCAGGCCTGGGCGCGTAATGTGGCACACTATGTTCTGGTATTTGTGGCGCTTGCAATGGGCGTGGTCAGTATTGCCATGCTATTTGTGGATGCGCGTATTGCAAGCCTATGGTTTAGTACGCCCAATATTTACTTTTTACTACCAATACCTTTGCTGACCGCAGTGGTTTTTATTACCTTGTGGCGCGACTTATACAACAAGGATCGCGAGGTCAGGCCATTTCTACTATCCTTGACCATATTTCTACTGGCTTATATCGGTTTTCTTGTC
>JBCBZU010000177.1:0-5181 GCA_039815165.1 Pseudomonadota bacterium | reverse complement strand
GGCTTACATCGGCTATGCCGATGGCAGGACATCCTTGTCCTGTGTTATTAACGCGACAATTAACATTGCCGGGTTAATAACAAAACTATAGAGTCCTTTCCAAGTGCTGACAACTTGACGCTAAAAACTTAGAGCAAATCGGTCATACCGAAAATTGGGGTGAGTATCGCATACATAATCCCTCCCACTATAAGTGCCATAGACACAATGGTGACCGGCTCCACAATACTCAGTGCGGTCGACAATTGCAGGTCCAACTCACGCTCCTGGCTGCGAGCCGCATACTGTAATTGGTCGGCAAGCGTGCCGTTCATTTCACCGCTGGCCGCCATCTGTACCAGTAGAGGCGGGAAAATGTCTGCCTTATCCAGCGCCCGATGCAAACTTGAACCTTCCTGTACCGCATTGGCAACCGCTTCTGATTCCTGTCTTAGAATCAGATTGTTCATGGTTTGGGAGCTTATGCGCAAGGCTTGCAACAGGGGCACACCACTATCCAGCAACATACCGACCGTACCGGCAAAGCGCGAGGTATCCGACTGGACTATTATATGACCAGTAATAGGTAGTTTTATGAGTAGCCTGTGCCATTTTCGCAAATTATTCTCTACCGTTAGCCAGCGTTTAAAGGCAATAAAGGCCATCACAATGACGATTAAGCAGTAGATGCCGTACGCTCTTATAAAATCACTTAAGCCTATCAAAATCTGTGTTTGCAGAGGTAATTCGGTTTTTGCGCGCTCAAATACACTGGTGAGTTGGGGCACTACAAAGGCCATCAACAAAGTCACAATGCCCACACAAACCACCATGAGTACAATGGGATAGACCATCGCTGAGGTCAACTTTTGCTTGGTATGCTGGCTATTTTCAGTATAGTCGGCCAAGCGATCTAAGACCGGACCCAAAAAGCCCGCCTGCTCGCCGGCATTGACCATGGCTCGATACATAGAGTCAAAAGACCGCGGATGCTCTGCCAGCGCCTGAGCAAAGCCCAGGCCCTCCAGCACGCGGGAGCGAATTTGCAGCACCAGCGACTGCATTGAATGCTTGCGGGACTGTTTAGCGACGCCCTGTAAGGCTTCCACCAATGGCATTCCCGACTGAATAAGGGAGGCCATTTGACGGGTGAAGAGGGTCAGGTCTTTGGTTTTTAGGCGGGAGCCAAATAAGCGTGTTTCCGCTGTTTGTTTTTGCTTTTGTTTGGCGCTTTCGACACTAATAGGTTTAAGTTTTTGGGCGCGTAACTGACCGCGAATTTGCCGCTCAGAATCCCCCTCAAGGGTACCTTTGACAATTTTGCCGGTGGCATTCAGCGCACGGTAACTAAAGGCTGCCATTGATTCGCATCTCTTAAGCCGAAGAGGTCACTCGCAATACTTCTTCGAGGCTGGTGTGACCGTTGAGAATTCGCTGGCGGCCATCAGCCATTAGTGAAGAACCTTTGCTACGGGCGTGGCGCAGCATGGTCTGCTCACCAACACCTTCGTGAATCAGTTGACGCAGGGGCTCATCGACGACAATCAGCTCGTAAATGGCGGTACGCCCGCGATAACCGGTATTATTACAGTGGTCACAACCCTGAGCTTGATATACGGTGGCGTCTTCCATCGTTTGTGGGTCAGCGCCGATGCGCTCACACTCAGCCTCGGTGAGTGAGTAAGGTGATTTACAGTGTTCGCACAGCACCCGGACCAAGCGCTGCGCCATCACCACCTCCAGGCTCGACGACAGCAAGAAGGGCTCTACGCCCATGTCTTGCAATCGGGTAATTGCGCCAATGGCAGTGTTAGTGTGCAGAGTGGAGAGCACCAGATGGCCGGTTAAGCTTGCCTGTACTGCAATAGAGGCCGTTTCACTATCGCGGATTTCACCAATCATTACCACATCCGGGTCCTGCCGCAAAATTGCTCTTAGACCGCGGGCAAAGGTCATCTCCACCTTGGCGTTGACTTGGGTTTGACCAATACCGGGCAGCAAATATTCAACGGGGTCTTCAATAGTGAGAATATTGCGACTGCGGTCGTTGATATGACTAATTCCGGCATAGAGCGTCGTGGTCTTTCCCGAACCCGTGGGACCTGTGACCAGAATAATACCGTGCGGGCGTTTTAAACTATCCCCAAAGCGCTCGTGAACCTCTTTGGGCATATTGAGCTGCTTAACACTCAAGTGACCTGCCGCCTGATCCAGGAGCCGCAGCACCACGCGTTCGCCGTGTGCAGAGGGAATGGTCGACACGCGAATATCCACCCCGTGGCCCGCTATACGTACCGTGATACGGCCATCCTGTGGAAGGCGTTTTTCAGCAATATCAAGCTTCGCCATCACTTTTAGGCGAGAGACCAAAACCGCCGCAAAGGCAGGCTTTGGCGCCAGCACCTCTTTTAGCACCCCATCGATACGAAAGCGGACCGCGACGCGGTCTTCAAAGGGCTCAATATGAATATCAGAGACTTTTTCTTTGATCGCCTGCGACAGAATGGCATTGATTAAGCGGATAACCGGTGCATCATCTTCACCGGCGAGCAGATCCGATTGATGCTCCAGGTCGTCGGCAATTTTGTCGAGGTCCAGTTCGGCATCCAGTTGTTCCGCCGCACGCTGGGCGGCACCGTCACCGGTTTGGTATTTTTGGGTGAGCTGTTTTTGAAAAGTTGATTCTTCGAGAATATTAACGCTAAGCTCGGACCCCAACACCCTTTGCAGTTCCAGCAACAGTGGCGCGGATAACTCACCACTGGAAAACAGCGTATTGTTTTCTAGAAAAACACCGTGCTGCTCAGCAAAGGCAAAGGGGATATCAAAGGCGACTTGCGCTTGTTCAGACACGAGCATTACTCATCAGTTGATGGCGGTGAAGTCGCCGCTTCTGAGGTTACAGTATCTTCCCATACCGGTAACAGGGGAATAATGTCATCACGCATTAAAGATACTCCATTATTACGGCTACGCAGTTGCTCTTGGCGAATATAGTTGTATTTCTCTGCGGTGGCACCGCGCAAGGTCTCTTCGTCCCGAACAATGGTCGCTTTTAAAAAAATCATTAAGTTCGCTTTACCATAGGAGGTATCATCATTGCGAAACAGGCGCCCAAACAGGGGAATATCGCCCAAGAGCGGCACTTTTTGTTGGGATTCCAGTACTTCATCTTCCAGCAGACCCCCTAAGATAATAACTTCTCTATCTCTGGCGATGACCTGGGTGGTAATTTTGCGCTCAGTCGTCACAATATCCACAGCACCTGCCACCGGTTGGTTACTGACTCCGGACACCTCCTGATCGATTTCAAGCACCACCGTGTCACCCTCACTAATTTGCGGGGTGACGGATAAGTTGATGCCCACGTCTCGCCGCTCGATGGTTTGGAAGGGGTTGCTGGCATCGCCCGTAGACGTGGTAAACGAACCCGTTACAAAGGGGATATTTTCACCTATAGAAATCGTAGCTTCATTATTGTCAGTGGTTAACAAGCTTGGAGTTGATAATATATTGGCCTCGGTGTTGCTTTGCAGGGCGCGGATCAAACCCGCAAAGCTGGGGTCGTCGTCGTCATCCCCATCCTCACCAAAGCCCAGCAGCAATGCAGGTGAGGATAGACTGGTAAGAGTGCCTGCTGATACATCGGCGGCGGCTCTGGCGAGAGCACCCGAGTTAGTCGATGCAGCTAACACCCGATCTTCCTTAAAGGCCGCCCACTCAACGCCAAGCTGCCGACCAAGATCACCGGTGACTTCTACAATAATGGCTTCGACCAAGACTTGAGATCGACGAATGTCGAGACGATCAATCACCGGCAGCAATGTTTCCAATGTGGCGGAATCAGCGGTAATCAATAGTGAATTCGTGCTTGGGTCTGCTTCAACCGTTGTGGCTGAGGCTCCCCCAGTGGCGCCATCTGTTTCGGGTTCGAGCTTCGAAATACTGGAAACCACTTTGGACAGCACTTCAGCCACTTGCTCGGCATCGGCAAATTCTAAATAGATAACTCTCACATTACCCGACTGCTGGCGAGGCACGTCCAAGCGGTTAATCAGCCCTTTGATACGATCACGCCTTACATCATCACCGGTCACAAGAATACTGTTACTACGGGCATCAGCGACCATCGAGGTCTTGGAATTTCTTGGCGCATCTTTTTCATCGCTTTGCTGTAGCGTTTGCAGCATTTTCACCATGGAGTCGGCCTGGGCATACTTGAGTGGGACAATATCAGTTTCGGCGACACCTGCGCGGTCAATACGACTTATTACATCCCGCAAACGGGCGATATTGGCAACGGTATCAGAGATGATAATGGCGTTACTGGGGTCATAAGCCGCCAGGTGTGCGTGCTGTGGGGCCAATGGCCTTAGCACCGGCAGCACTTTGGCCGCGGACACATTGTAAAGTTGTATCACCTGGGTGATGTAAGCGTCGCTGCCCAACTCGGTTTGGTTGGTCACCGGAACAGCCGATGTCCTGGCATCTTTGCGCGGTAAAATACGCACAACATTGCCCACCTCAATCGCGGTAAAGCCTTGAATTTCAAGCACCGATAAAAACAAATCATAAAGCGCTTGTTGGGTGAGGGGTTCCGCAGAAATGACTTTAACACGGCCTTTAACGCGAGGATCAATCACCACTGTCTTACCGGTAACATCTGCAACAAACTTGATGACTTCCTGAATATCGGAGTCCTTAAAGTTCACTTGCCACTGTTGCTGATCCGACTGTGCAAATATCGGCGTTGTCAGCATGCTCAGTAGTAGAGCGGTTGTTATCGCAATGAATGTAGATACTTTCACACTGATTAGTCCATATAGCGACTGGTAGGGTAGAAAGTCAGGCCTAAAAAAGCGCTGCTTTGGCTTACTCTGCGTTCATTTAAAATCACTAAAACTCTCTCCTCGCCTTTTACTTGGGACTTTTTCTGACTCCAGCAGCAGTAAAAATCAGCCACTATTAACCTGGCAATCAAATAGTTCGTCCTGAACTATTTGATTGCCGCCATTGAAAATTGGCGCAACTGTGCGAAGCTGCTTGATTTTCAATGGTTTACATCGGCTATGCCGATGGCAGAACATCCTTGTCCTGTGTTATTAACGCGACAATTAAAATTGCCGGGTTAATAATAGAGACCTTTGCACGAAAGCCATTTTGCTTTTATGCGGCGTTAAAAATGTACTCAATCGGTCATTT
>JBCBZU010000414.1:0-2594 GCA_039815165.1 Pseudomonadota bacterium | reverse complement strand
TGATCACCCGCGCGAGCGGCCTCTATCGCCGCATTCAGGGCTAGCAGGTTAGTTTGTTCAGCAATACCGCGAATGGTATCCACTATATCGGTGATTTGCCCGGAGTGGCTGGCGAGTTCTTCTATTGACTTTGCTGACTCCGATACCGTCGTAGAAATAGTATTCATCTCCTGGACCGCCCTGTGAATTACTTCCGAACCCTTTTCGACGGTAGTGTCTGTCTCTGTCGCCAAGGTGTGGGCTTTAAGCGCACTGGTCGCATCTTGTTTTTCCTGGAGGACTTCGGCGGTAATATTTGAGGCAAACTTTACCACTTTATACACCTTGCCCTCTTCGTCTCTAATGGGGTTATAGGTGGCTTCCAACCACAGTGGATTGCCGGCGGCATCCACGCGCTCAGCACGACCACCAAAGGCCTCTCCTGCGGCCAGGCGACTCCAAAAGGTGGCGTACTCGCTTGAATTGACATAGTCGGGCGGGCAAAACATCTGGTGGTGCTTACCCTGGATTTGTTCCAGCCGATAACCGGTGGCATTGCAAAAATTACCGTTGGCCGTTATTACCGTGCCATCGGTATTGAATTCGATAATCGCAACCGATTGCGCCAGGGCATCTTGCAGACTTTGTTTATCTTTAAGATTCTGGAAGCTTTCGGTCACATCGGCGGCGAGTTTAACAATTTTAACCACATTGCCATCAGTATCGCGAACGGGGCTGTAAAAAGCCTCAAGCCAAAGCGGGCTACCGTCTTTATGAACGCGTTTAAATTCACCGGATAAAAACCGACCGGCGGCAAGGTCTTGCCAGAATTGCTTATAGTCCGCGCTGTCAATAAGCGACTGCGGGCAGAAAATGCGGTGGTGTTTACCGACTATTTCATCAAGGCTATAGCCCACTGCCTCTAAAAAATTGGCGTTTGCCGTTATAATATGTCCGCTGGGTTGAAACTCGATTACCGCGGTTGCAGCCTTAATCGCCTCCAGCACGGCTTGATTGTCGAGAGATTCACGGACGAGGCGCTCACTTGCGCGGGAAGAGTCTTTGCTTTTACTGCCAAAAAAAAACATTCAATACACCGAATTAAAGCCCATCTTATTCTAGCTTAGTCAAGCAAGGGTTAATTTCAAGCTAAGATTTTAGGGGGAGGGGTTAATAAGAGTTAACAGAGTATTAAGCGGTGAGCTAATGCTAATCTATTGCCCTTAGCGTATCATTTTTTTCCAAGCGGCCTGAAAACGCACTGACCGCACTCACAACTTCGCTCAAGCGGTTTTTCATTTGTGTGATAACCTCACCGGCCTGACCCGATAGTTCAACCCCGGCAGCGGCCTGGGATTGACAGGTGTTCATGCTGCCAATGGCGGAACCGGTCAAGGAGTGAATTTTCTCGATCATGGTCGAAATTTCCTGGGTGGAGACACTGGTTCTACCGGCTAACTGGCGCACTTCATCCGCAACCACTGCAAAGCCCCTGCCCTGATCACCCGCGCGGGCAGCCTCTATCGCCGCATTTAAGGCCAATAGATTGGTTTGTTCGGCAATACCGCGAATAGTATCGACTATGTCAGTGATTTGTGCCGAATGGTTGGCGAGCTCTTCTATTGTCGCTGCTGACTCCGATACCACTGTAGAAATATTACTCATTTCCTGTACCGCTTTGTGAATCACCTCAGAGCCCTTTTCGACGGTACTGTCGGTTTCTGTCGCCAGGCGGTGGGCTTTAATCGCACTGCTGGCATTTTGTTTATCTTGAAGCACTTCAGCAGTAATATTGGTGGCACACTTTACAACCTTATAGACTTTATCGTTTTCATCCCGAATGGGGTTATAGGTGGCTTCTAACCATAACTCCTTGCCGGAGGCATCAACGCGCTCTGAGCGGCCACCAAAGACCTCTCCATTTGCCAGACGAGTCCAAAAGCTGGCGTACTCGCTTGAATTTGCATAGTCGGGTGGGCAAAACATGCGGTGGTGCTTGCCCTGGATTTGTTCCAGGCGATAACCGGTGGCATGACAAAAATTATCGTTGGCTGTTATCACCGTGCCGTCCGGGGTAAATTCGATAACCGCAACGGATCGGGTAAGGGCAGTTTGCAGGCTTTGTGCATCTTTAAGATGTCGCAGTTTTTCGGTGACGTCAGCGGCGAGTTTGATAATTTTAACCACATTACCATCGATATCGCGAACCGGGCTGTAAGACGCTTCCAGCCAAAGTGTACTGCCGTCTTTACGAATGCGTTTAAATTCGCCGGATAAAAACCGGCCGGCACTAAGGTCTTGCCAAAAGTGCTTATAATCAGCGCTGTCGACAATGGATTGCGGGCAGAAGATGCGGTGGTGTTTACCTTCAATCTCGGCGAGGCTATAGCCCACTGTCTCTAAGAAAGGCGCGTTTGCCGTTATGATGTTTCCGTTTGGCTGAAACTCGATGGCCGCCATTGAGGCCTTAATGGCATCCAGCGTGGCCTGGCTATCCGTATATTCGCGGTGGAGGCTTGCATTTTTACGGGAGGAACGGTCGTATTTGTTACCAAAAAAAAACATTCATATACACCTATTTAGCACCCATAGAACTATTTATTCATAAACCAACC
>JBCBZU010000449.1:0-2260 GCA_039815165.1 Pseudomonadota bacterium | reverse complement strand
TTGAAACCATTGCGGCAAAGGATATGTTGTCCTTCCCCTCTCGTCAGCAAGATGTGGTTTTTCGGGATTGGCGCCTGCTCGGTAGCGAGTATCTGGTGATTGGCACTATTCAAGGTCTTGCCAACGGTTTTACCGGTCGTTTTTCTTTATATGATGTAGTCAGTCAGCGCATCATTATTAACAACCTATCAGTGACGTTACCCGCCGATGGCCTGCGCGATATGGCGCACTTTATGAGTGACAAGATTTATGAGGCGATAACCGGGATTCGAGGTGCTTTTTCAACTCAAATTATTTACGTAGAACAACGAGCAGAGAATCAATACCGTCTGGTGCGTGCTGATATGGATGGCGCCCGCCCACAAGTGTTGCTGCGATCCAGTGAGCCCTTGCTATCACCGGCGTGGTCGCCAGATGCCAAGTCGGTGGCCTATGTCTCCTTTGAAACCGGGCGTGCGGCGATCTTCAAGCAAGACATTGCCACCGGTCAGCGCCAACAATTGACCAATTTTGAGGGCTTAAATGGTGCCCCAGCCTGGTCGCCAGATGGCCAACAACTCGCCATGGTGCTGTCAAAGGACGGTAATCCAGAGATCTATACGCTCAACTTAAATACTCGCCGCTTTACCCGCATCACTCGTCATTTTGCAATCGATACAGAACCCACCTGGTCCAGCGACGGTAAAGCTGTGATCTTTACCTCAAATCGGGGAGGTAAACCCCAAATTTATCAAATAACCCTTTCCAGCGGACGTATAGAGCGATTAACATTCGACGGCGACTACAACGCTAAAGCCCAAGTCACCCCTGATGGCAAAGGCATTGTAATGGTTCACCGCTATGAAGGTATATTTCACATTGCCTATCAGGACATCCTCAGTGGCAATATCCGCGTGTTAACCCAAACGAGGCTGGATGAGTCTCCGAGCATTGCCCCCAATGGTGCAACCCTGCTTTATGCGACCAAAGATGGCCGTCGAGGTATTTTAGCGGGTGTTTCTCTGGACGCCGGCGTGAAATATAAGCTGCCAGCCAAAACCGGTGACGTAAGAGAACCCGCCTGGTCGCCTTTTTTAACGCCCTAGGGCCCGCATACTTTGTTTTTATCAAGACAATGAATCATTTGCACCCGTGAAAAGGCGGTGTACTCAGTTAATGGAGGAATAAAAGACGGATTTTTATAAGCTCGCTAGAGCTAATAAGTTCTGGTGTGGTACTATTCGCGGGGTAATAACAACTACCCTTTTACTAATCCTACAATACCCTTTCACATTTGGGGAGAACAATATGTTAAGCAAGACCATTAAATTGGGACTTTCACTATTATTTGCCGCTGTATTTTTAGCCGGTTGCGCCAGTACTTCAGAACCAGAACCTGCTGCGCCAGCATCTGAACCTACACCACCTCCAGTCGTAACACCGGCACCTGCGCCTACGCCAGAGCCAGCCGCCCCCTCGCTTGCCACTGTTTTTTACTTTGACTTTGACCAATCCATTTTACGCGCTGAGACTCGCCAACTACTCAATGCCCATGCAGCAGTACTCAAGTCGAGCCCGCGTGCTATTCGCCTGGAAGGCCATGCGGATGAGCGTGGTACCCGAGAGTACAATATGGCCTTGGGAGAGCGCCGTGCCCTGGCGGTTCGCGATTACTTGCGTTCAGAAGGCGTCACTTCTGCAATTGAGGTCGTCAGCTATGGAGAAGAGCGTGCTTTCAACTTAGACAGCAACGAGTTTGCCTGGCAGCAAAATCGTCGCGTTGAGTTGAAATAATCAGCGCTTTTGCACACTAGGCATGTAACGCCTTAAGATGATGTCTATAAAAACCACCGCACTGTCTCTACCCTTTTTTGCGGTGGTTTTATTGCTTTTGTCCTCGCCTCAAATCGCTCTTAGTCAAGCTCAGGTAAGAGACTCTGCGCCCGTTTCATCTGGCGCTGAGGCTGCCACTGCCATCGCAGTACCTGCCATTACAAATCCTGGCAGCGTTGTCAGTGCACCTCCTGTCAATCAAGCTTTTCAGATTCAGCAACTCCAGCAAGAAATTCTGGAACTGCGTGGGCTGGTAGAAGAAATGAGATTTGAACTAAAACGCTTAAAGCAGCAGCGATTGGACGATTACCTCGATTTAGATAAGCGTTTGGCTGAGCTGAGCAATACAACACCTGCCAATAATCGCGCCGATAGTCCCAATGCGTCATCATCCAGTGTTGGGGTCTCAAGTGCCAGTGTGGCCAACGATGCGGATTATTTGGACGAC